>DATDDC010000454.1:0-8005 GCA_036523995.1 Anaeromyxobacter sp. | reverse complement strand
GGGCGGCTGGGGGGGCTGCGGCGGCTGCCCGCCGGGCGGCGATCCTCCGGGCCCCTGCGCCGACGCGGGCGGCGGGGCGTTGGGATCGGGGAGGAAGAGCTCGGATCCGCAGTTCGGGCAGGTCTGCAGGCCGAAGCGGTCCGTCGTGAACGTGCCCTGGCAGCGCGCGCAGCGAGCGATCATGGCCCGCGACTCTACCCGACCTGTCGGGACAGCGGACGATTACTCGCAGCGCCCGGGCCCTACTCGCGCAGGGCCCGCACCTCGTCCACGTTGATGCCGCCGCGGGTCCGATAGATGGCGATGATGATGGCGAGGCCCACGGAGGCCTCCGCGGCGGCCACGGCGATGACGAAGAAGGCCACGGCGTGGCCGGAGACGTTCCCGAACTGCCGCGCGAAGGCGAGGAAGGTGAGGTTCGCCGCGTTCAGCATGAGCTCCACGCTCATCATGACGATGAGGGCGTTCCGCTTCAGGAGCACGCCGGCGAGGCCGATCGTGAAGAGGATGGCGCCGAGGTAGAGGTACCAGGTGAGCGGGACCATGCTCAGATCCTCTCCTTCGCCACGACCACCGCGCCCACGATGGCGACGAGGAGGAGCAGGCTCGTCGCCTCGAACGGCAGGAGGTAGTCCGTGAAGAGCACGTTCCCGACCGCCTTCACGGTCCCGAAGGTCGCGGGCAGCGCCGGCATCTCCGCGGTGCGCTCGCCCGCCTCCGTGATGGCCGTTCCCAGCACCGCGGCCAGGCCGACCGCGCCGAGCACGCCGACGAGCTGCATGGCCTTGGTGCGCTCCTTCACGAGGTGCTCGTCGCCGATGGAGAGCAGCATGATGACGAAGAGGAACAGCACCATCACCGCGCCCGCGTACACCAGGATCTGCATGAAGGCGATGAGGTGGGCCACGAGCAGGACGTAGATGCCCGCCAGGAAGAAGAACGCCGCCACGAGGTTCATGGCCGCGTAGACGGAATTCCTGGAGACGAGGACCCCGCCCGCCGCGACCACCGCCAGGGTGGCGAAGAGCCCGAACACGAAGATCTCGCCGGTCATGTCCTAGTACCCCACCCCGCCGACCAGGGCCGGCCGCGAGGCCTGCTCGAGCCCCCAGGCGTGATCGCCCTGAGGGCAGCGCCGCTCCGTCACGTGGCGCAGAAACTCGTCCCGGAACTTCTTCACGAAGGACTGCACCGGCATCGCGGCCGCGTCGCCGAGCGCGCAGATGGTGTTGCCCCCGATGTTTCCGGCGAGCTGCTCGAGCCGCTCCACGTCGGAGGCCGAGCCGTGCCCGTGCTCGATCTTCTCGAGGATGCCTTCCATCCAGGCCGTGCCCTCGCGGCAGGGCGTGCACTGCCCGCAGCTCTCCTCCGCGTAGAACTTGGCGATGCGGGCGAGGGCGCGGACCATGCAGGCCGACTCGTCGAAGACGATGACGCCGCCCGAGCCCGCCATGGTTCCGGCCGCCTTGAGGGCGTCGAACTCCATGGAGACGTCGATCTCCTCGCCGCGGAGCACCGGCGAGGAGGAGCCGCCCGGGATGACGGCCTTCACCTTCCGTCCGCCCACGATCCCGCCGCAGTCCTCCAGGATGAGCTTCTTCAAGTTGTAGTGGACCGGCTTCTCGTAGACGCCGGGGCGGTTCACGTGGCCCGACACGCAGAAGAGCCGCGTCCCGCCCGACTTGCCCACGCCCAGCGCCGCGAAGGCGTCGCCGCCGTTCTGGGCGATCCAGGGGATGTTCGCGATGGTCTCGACGTTGTTGATGATGGTGGGCTTCCCCCACAGGCCCACCACCGCCGGGAAGGGCGGCTTGAGCCGGGGGTAGCCCTTCTTCCCCTCGAGCGACTCGAGCAGGGACGACTCCTCGCCGCAGATGTAGGCGCCGGCGCCGCGGTGGACGTGGACCTCGAGATCGAAGTCCTTCTTGCCGAGGAGCTTCGAGCCGATGATGCCGGCCGCGCGCGCCTCCTCGAGCGCCTTCTCGAGGATGCGGGCCTGCTTGGGGAACTCGCCGCGGATGTAGACGTAGGCGCGGTGGATGTCGAGGGCATAGCAGGTGATGGCGATGCCCTCGATGAGCATGTGCGGATCGTGCTCGATGATGTAGCGGTCCTTGAAGGTCCCGGGCTCCGACTCGTCCGCGTTCACCGTCAGATAACGAGGCCGGACGTCCCTGGGGAGGAACGTCCACTTGAGGCCCGTGGCGAAGCCGGCGCCGCCGCGGCCGCGGAGGTTCGACTTCTTCACCTCCTCGACGAGGGCGGCGGGCTCCATGCCGAGGGCCTTGTCGAGCGCGGCGTAGCCGCCGTCGGCGCGGTAGGTCGCCAGCGCGGCGGAGTCCTTCTTGCCCCAGCGCTTCGTGAGGATGAGCGTGTCGCTCACTTGAGGTCTCCCACGATGCGGTCGATCTTCTCCACGTCGAGCCGCTCCAGCATCTCGTCCTCGTCGAGCAGCATGGCGGGCGCGGTGCCGCAGGAGCCCAGGCACTCGACCTCGCGCAGCGTGATGCGCCCGTCCCTGGTCGTGCCGCCGTTCTCGACGCCTAGCTTCGCCTTGAGGTGCTCGAAGATCCGCTCCGCGCCGGAGAGGCAGCAGGACACGTTCGTGCAGATCTCGACGAGGTGGCGGCCGAGCGGCTCGGTGTGGAACATCACGTAGAACGTCGCCACCTCCTCGGCGCGCGCCGGCGAGACGCCCAGCCGCTCGGCGGCGAGCTTCTGCACCGCCGGCGAGCAGTAGCCGAAGATCTCCTGCCCGAGGCGGAGCGCGGGGAGCATCGCCGCCGCCTTGCGATCGGGCGGGTAGCGCTTCACCACCGCAGCGAGATCGCGATCGAAGCGCTCGACCGCCTCGCGCGGCAGTTCTTCGACGGCACCGAGCGGCGCAGGATTCGTCATAAGGGTCCGAGAAGTGGGGCGAAAGCCCGGGCAGGCTAGTGAGGGGATGTACGATTGTCAAGGACGGGACGAGGCCACATTGCCTCGTGCGCTCCGCGGTATACTTCGACGCGCATCGATGCCCGATCGCAAGGAAAAGCGGCGCGATCCGCGAGTGCCTCTCGTGCTGCGGGTCGAGTACCCGGGCAACCCGCAGGCCGTGAAGGACGCGACCGAGAACCTCTCGGCGGGCGGCCTCTTCATTCGCACCGACCGTGATCTCGCCGCGGGCGACCGCATCCCCATGCAGATCGGCTTCCCGGGGCTCCTCGAGCCCTTCGAGGTGGAGGTCGAGGTCGTGCGGCGACGGCCGGCCAGCGCGACGAGCCCGGCGGGCGTGGCGGTGAAGATCCCGGCCGACCGCGTCGACGACCGGCACAAGCTCGCCCGCCTCGCGGAGACCGCGCGGACGAGCTACGGCTCGCCGGCCCGCGCCTTCCGGGTGCTCGTCGTCGAGGACAACACCCACGTCGTGGAGATGTACGAGTACGCGCTGCGGAAGCTCCGCTCGCCGTCGTCGGGCGTGGACGTCGTGGTGGAGTACGCCGCCAACGGGCACGACGCCCTGCGCCGCCTGGGCGAGGCGCCGAAGATCGACCTCGTCATGGCGGATCTGTACATGCCTGTGCTGGACGGGTTCGCGCTCGTCGAGCGGATGAAGGCCGATGCCGCGCTCGCCTCGGTGCCGATCCTCGTCATCAGCGCGGGGGGCACGGACGCGCGCGCCCGGGCGCTCGACCTGGGCGTGGACGTCTATCTCCAGAAGCCGGTGCAGTTCGCGGACATCATGAACACGGTCCGCACGCTGCTGCGGATCAGGACGTAGGAGCAGCCGCTACAGCATCTTCCGCATCACCACGTGATCGATGCCGGCCTCCTCGAAGACGGAGCCCGAGCGCGCGTAGCCGTGCCTCGCGTAGAAGGCCTCCACGTAGCACTGGGCGTGGAGCTCGATCTCCCGCAGCCCGTCGGCGCGGGCCCGCGCCTCCAGCGCGGCGAGGAGGAGGTCGCCCACGCCGCGGCGGCGGAAGGCGCCGTCCACCGCCATGCGCCCCACGCGGCCGACGCCGCCCCCCTGCCGGACGAGCCGTCCCGTCCCCACGCAGCGGTCGCCGACGAGCGCCACGGCGTGGAACGCCCCCGCGTCGTGCTCGTCGCGCTCCAGCTCGGCCGGCACGCGCTGCTCGACGACGAACACGGCGTGACGGAGGGCGAAGGCCCTGGCGCGCAGCTCCTCGCCGTCGGCCTCGACCACGCGGACGTCCATCCGCTGCCTCTCCTTGGCGGGGGGACACTCGCGACGGCTCGCGCCCCGACGACCGGAGACGCGTCGCTTCGCGTCGCTTGGCCCCGCTCGCTCGAGATCCGTATCCCGCGGCGAAGCCGCGCTCATCGCCGGGGCCCCTGGGGGGCCGGGGCAGCCTCATCCGGCTGCCCCTGCGCTCGCCTCGAGTGAAAAAGCCCGCCGACCCCGGGGCCGGCGGGCGCGTGCTGGCGCGGCGCGATGCCTACTTCTTGCCCTTCTTGTTGAAGGTGTCCTTCATGCCCTTCGCCGGCGTGATCTTCACGACGGTCTTCGCGGGAATCTTGATCTGCTCGCCGGTCGCCGGGTTGCGGCCGATGCGGGCCTTGCGGTCGACGAGCTTCACGGCCCCGAGGCCGCCGAGCGGGATCTTGCCCTCGTTCTTCAGCCTCTTCATCACCACGTCTTCGACGGCGGTGAACACCGCCCGCACCTGCGCCTTCGAGAGCTGCGAGGTCTCGGCCACCGCCTGGAAGAACTGAGCCTGCGTCATGTCGGGCATCCCTCCTAGCACGCCGCGTCAGGCGGCGAATGGGCGGGTGATATCGCTTCCCGATCCCCTCGTCAACTTCGAGGATGCACGATCACCCTGCAAAATGGGCCTTCCGTGACGATCCACGCCGGGTGGACGCCCCGGGCGGTCACCGCAGGGCGGCCACGATCTCGAACACGATGAGGGCGATGATGGCCATCTCCATCAGCTCCGAACGGCTCGTGTCCGCCGCGTCACCGATGAGGTCGTTCACGTCGGCGACGAGCTTCTGCTTGCGCAGCACCGTCTCCTGCCACGCGGGTAGGCGGAAGCGCCGCACGGCGCTCTGGTACAGGCGGGCGAGGTAGAAGTCGCCCACGATTTTCACCGCGTTTTCGAGCCTTTCGATCATCTCGGAGAGCTCGAGCAGGAGGGCCGCGGTCTCGCGCTGGAGGCGCCGGTACCGCCTCGTGAAGATGTTCGCGACGAGGCTCCCGCCCGCCTCGATCTCGTCGTAGATGCGGTGGAGCTCGCGGTCGAGCAGGGCGTCGTAATAGCGCAGCTCGAGGAGGTGGGCGGTCGCGAACTCGAGCAGGTCGGGGATGTCCTCCACCCCGGAGGGCTCCACCACGAGCGCGCTGTTCCAGTGCAGGACCGCGAGGTCGTCCTCCAGGTAGGTGAGGTGATGGGCGTGGATGTCCTCCCGCTCCGCCCGAGACAGCGGGATCTCGCTCGTCTCGCCGAGGAGGAGCTCGGCGATGGGCGCGCTCGCCATCAGCTCGGTCGCGCGGACGGTGCCGCCCTCGAAGCGGCGCACGAAGAAGACCTGGTAGCTCTCGAGCCCCTCCCACGCGTGCGGCCGCTCGAGGGCAGGGCCGAGCGCGCGCGCCAGCTCGTCCGCCTCGCGACGCGCCTCCACGTCGAGCGCGGGGGTGGGCTCGACGAACAGCTCCTCCGCGAGCGGCACGAGCTCGGCGAGCGAGGTGCCGGGAGCGATGGGGAGGCGGTAGCGGATCGAGACGACGCCGTAGTCGTACACGTGGGCGCTGGCCTCGGCGGTCCGCGCACCGGAGGCGAGCGGGATCGCGCGCGCGCCGAGCCCGAGGAGGAGCGGCGGCCGCGGGAACTCGAGCGCGGACGCGGACTGGGCGCCCTCCAGCCGCAGTCGAGACTTCGGCGCGGAGACGGCGGCCTCCGCCGCGGCCAGGTCCACCGCGTCGGCCACGTCGAAGAGCCGGTACACGAAGACCGAGCCGTCGGCGATGCGGGGTGCGGCTCTTCGTTCCACCACGTCGCGAGCTTAGCTCAGCGCCTGCCCGGGGCTGGCCCTTTCGAGCCTCCTCCCCTTTCAGAGGATCGCGTGAGCCGTGTCACGTCCGCCGGTCTAGGCCGTCTTCCGGACACGGGGGAGGAATGCTCGAGGACATCGTGAATCCCAGGCGTGCGCCTCGCGTGGCCATCCGCTGCGAGGTGGAGATCCGGCACCGCCTCACCGTGTGGAACGGCGAGACCGAGGACATCGGCCCGGGCGGCTGCCAGATCGTGACGCCGCGGGTGATCGACCCAGGACGGACAGTGAAGCTCGCCATCCGCTGCGAGGCGATGCCGCGCACCCTGCTCGCGTCCGGGAAGGTGGTCTGGATGCGCGCCAACGCGCCGGCCCGCCTGGGCATCGCCTTCGAGGAGGGCTCGACGGCGGCCGACTGGTTCGACGCGCTCGTCCAGGCGAGCCCGGGAGTCCTGCGCGCGGCGCGCGTCACGCCAGAGAGGCTCCCGCGGCCGACCTGGATCTACCTGGGCAAGCCGCCCGGCGTGGTGATGGACTTCACCCTCGACGAGCTCGACGTCCTCCGCCGCGTGGGGCCGGGCGCGACGCTCGAGGCGCTCTCGCGGTCCTTCGGGCCCGCCATGGACGAGCGCACCCGCGGCGCGCTCTTCGCGCTCATCGCGCGTCGCTACCTCGTGCTCGATCCCACGGCCTCGCCCGGCCCCGATGCCTGGCGCCCGGTGCTGGCCGCGCGGGAGAGCGATCTGCCCGCGCGCACGGCTCCCGCCAACCTGGCGCTCGTCGCGCCGCGGACGGCGGAGGCGCAGCGCCTCTACGACGAGGCCCTCGCGCACATCGGCAGCGGCCGGCTCGCCCTCGCCCTGGACCGCCTGCGCGACGCGCTGAAGCATGCGCCGGACGACGCCATCATCGCGTCGACGGCGAAGCGGATCTCGCGGTGGGCGTCTTAGCGGGGGGACACTCGGGCTTCAAGACCCCACGACGCGGAGCGGCGGGGCCGCTGGCTCGCGGTGCGGGAACGACAGCAGGTACTCGCCCGAGAGGCAGGCGTCGCAGAAGCCCTTGCGGTCCTCGCCGAGCGCGGCGTAGAGGCCCTCGAGCGAGAGGTAGCCGAGCGAGTCCGCCGTCACGTACTTCGCGATCTCGTCGACGGAGTGCGTCGAGGCGATGAGCTCCTGGCGGGTGGGCGTGTCGATGCCGTAGTAGCAGGGCCACGACGTCGGCGGCGAGCTGATCCGGACGTGCACCTCGGCGGCGCCCGCGCCGCGGATCATCTTCACGATCTTCCGGCTCGTGGTGCCGCGCACGATGGAGTCGTCGATGACGACGACGCGCTTCCCCTTGAGCACGTCCCTCAGCGCGTTGAGCTTCAGCTTCACGCCGAAGTGGCGGATCGACTGCTGCGGCTCGATGAAGGTGCGGCCCACGTAGTGGGAGCGGACGAGCCCCATGGCGAACGGGATGCCGCTCTCCTCCGAGTAGCCGATGGCGGCGGGGACGCCCGAGTCCGGCACGGGCATGACGAGGTCCGCCCCGGGCGCCGGGTGCTCGATGGCGAGGCGGCGCCCGAGGGCGTGCCGCGCCGCGTAGACCGACTTCCCGAAGAGCACGGAGTCCGGCCGGGCGAAGTAGATGTGCTCGAAGACGCAGCGGCCGAGCCGCGCCGGCCTAGGCTGGCCCGGGAAGAGCCGCTCGCTCCGGAGCCCCGCGCCGTCGATGACGACGAGCTCGCCCGGCTCGATCTCGCGGACGTAGTCCGCCTCGATGAGGTCGAGGGCGGTCGTCTCCGAGGCGAGCACGTAGCTGCCCTTCAGCTTCCCGAGCACGAGGGGCCGGAAGCCCATCGGGTCGCGCGCCCCGACGAGCGCCTTCGGCGTGAGGAAGAGGATGGAGTAGGCGCCCTGCACCTTCCCGAGCGCCTCGCGGATCGAGCCGAGGAGCTGCTCGGTCGAGCCGGACGGGCCCGCGGCGCGGCTCTTCGCGATGAGGTGGATGATCACCTCGG
>DATDDC010000453.1:0-5336 GCA_036523995.1 Anaeromyxobacter sp. | reverse complement strand
GGCCGCCGGCGCGGCGGCGGAGCGCGAGGGGGCGGGCAGCGGCGCGGCGCGGCTCGTGGTGGGAGACCTCCCCGTCCACGCCGTGCTGGAGCGGCGCCTCGCGGCGTGGAAGGGCACCGAGGCGGCGCTCCTCTTCAGCTCCGGGTACCACGCGAACGCCGGGGTCCCGGCGGCCCTCGCCGGGCGCGGGGACGCCATCTTCTCGGACGCGCTGAACCACGCGTCCATCATCGACGGCTGCCGCCTCTCGCGGGCGGAGCTGGTGCGCTACCGCCACGCCGACGCGAACGAGCTCGGCGACCTCCTCTCGCGCACCCGGGCGCGCCGGAAGCTCGTCGTGACGGACTCGGTGTTCGGCATGGACGGCGACGCCGCGCCGCTCCGCGAGATGGCGGAGCTGTGCGATCGGCACGGGGCCATGCTCTACGTGGACGAGGCGCACGCGGCGGGCGTCCTGGGGCCGACGGGCGCCGGGCTCGCCGAGGAGCTGGGGGTCGCCCGGCGCGTGGACGTGCACATGGGCACGCTCGGCAAGGCGCTCGGCTCCTTCGGCGCCTACGTGGCGGGCTCGCGCCGGCTCGCCGACCTCCTCGTGTCGAGGGCCCGGACCTTCGTCTTCACCACCGCGCTTCCTCCCTCCGCGTGCGGCGCCTCGCTGGCGGCGCTCGACGTCGTGCGGGGCGAGCCGGCGCGGCGCGAGAAGCTCCGGCGGCTCGCGCTCCGCATGAAGGAGGGCCTGGCGCGCCTCGGCTTCGACGTCTCCCGCGTGGTCGCGCCCATCTTCCCGGTCGTGCTCGGCGCGGAGGAGCTCGCCCTGCGGGCCTCCCGCGCCCTCCGGGCCCGCGGCTTCTTCGTCCGCGCCATCCGCCCGCCCACCGTGCCGCCCGGCACGAGCCGCCTGCGCGTGGCGCTCTCCGCCGGCCACGAGGAGGCGCAGGTGGACGCCTTCCTCGGTGCGCTGGGCGAGGTGCTGCGGGAGCTGCCGCGGGACGCGGCGTAGATCCGGCTCGACGGGAAGGCCCTCCGGTGACGCGCCTCCCGAGGGCTCCGCCGGCCTATCTTGTGGGCCGCGTGCAGGCCTTCCTCGAGCACTTCGGATACGCCGCCATCCTGGCCGCGCTCCTGGCGGGGGGCGTGGGCGTGCCCATCCCCGAGGAGCTGACTCAGCTCTCGGCGGGCGTCCTCGCCTCGCAGGGCATCCTCGCGCTCCGCCCGACCATGGCCACGGTCTGGGTGGGGATCCTCGCCGGGGACGCGCTGCTCTTCGTGCTGGCGCGGCGGCACGGCCCGAGGGTGCTCCGCAGCCGGCTCGTGGCGCGCGTGCTCACCGAGGAGCGCCGCCGCGCCCTCGAGGGCCACTTCGCGCGGCACGCCTTCCTCACGGTGGCGATCGCGCGGCACATGGGCGGGGTGCGCGTGGCCGCCTTCGCGCTCGCCGGGGTCAGCGGGGTGCCGCTCCGCACGTTCCTCCTCGCCGACGGGCTCTCGGCGCTCGCCTCCGTGCCGCTGGTGGTGGGGGCCGGGTACCTCTTCTCGGAGCACCTCTCGCAGGTGCGGCGCGACCTCCGCGTCCTCGAGCTCACCGTCCTCGCGGTCGTCCTCGTCGTGGCCGGCGTCCTCTGGCTGCGGCGCCGGCAGCGCCTCCGGGCCTGACGGCGCGCCCGCGGCGTCGCGGCGTTACAATCGCGGCATGCCGCCCGGAGGGCTCGGCTCGCTCGGCAGGATGCTCCTCGTGCTCGGCGCGCTCGTCGCGCTCGTGGGGCTCCTCCTCGTCCTCTCGGAGAGGTTCCCCGGGCTCCGCATCGGGCGGCTGCCGGGCGACATCGCCGTGGAGCGCGACCGCTGGCGCTTCTACTTCCCGCTCGGCACGTCCGTCCTGCTGTCGCTCGTGGTGACGCTCCTGCTCTGGCTGTTCGGCCGGCGCGGCGGCTGAGATCGCTAGCGCGTCCAGCCGCGGACCTTCTCCTGCACCTCCGCCGCCTTCTGGCGAGCGCGCTCCTCGACCGTCGGATCCCATCCCCCGCGGCGCAGCCAGAGGAGCCAGAGCACGCACGCGATCGCGACCGCGATGGCGAGGACCAGCACGCGGCGGGAGGGATGCGGGCTCACCGCCTAGATCCCCATCTGCTGCACGTGGTAGCCGCGCTCGCGCAACGCTCGGAGGATCTCCTCGACGTGGTCCGGCCCGCGGGTCTCGAGCGTGAGCTGGAGGGTCGTGTCGCCGAAGCGGTACGAGAAGGCGCGGGTGTGGTGCACCTCGATGACGTTCGCCCGCTGGTTCGCGACGATGCTCGAGACGCGGGCGAGCTGGCCGGGCTTGTCCTGCAGGGCCACGCTGATGCGCACGAGGCGGCCGTCCTTCACGAGGCCGCGCTCGATCACGCGGGCGACGAGGTTCACGTCGATGTTGCCGCCCGAGACGATGGTGACGACGCGCTTCCCCTCGAGCCCGCGGAGCTTCCGCTGCATGAGCGCCGCCACGCCCACCGCGCCCGCGCCCTCGACGACCGTCTTCTCCTTCTCGAGCAGGTACAGGATGGCGCTCGCGATCTCCTCCTCCGACACGGTCACGATCTCGTCCACGTAGCGCTTCACGTGCTCGAGCGTGAGATCGCCGGCGCGCTTCACGGCGATGCCGTCCGCGATGGTGTTGGCCGGCTCGAGGGTGACGGGCTTCCCGGCCTCGACGGCCTGGAGCATGGAGGGCAGCACCTCCGTCTCGACGCCGACGAGCCTCGCCCTGGGCCGCAGGGCCTTGAGGGCGGCGCCGACGCCCGAGGCGAGCCCGCCGCCGCCGATGGGGACCACGATGGCGTCGGTCTCGGGCTCCTGGCCGAGGATCTCGAGGGCGAGCGTGCCCTGCCCGGCGATGACGTCGGGGTCGTCGAAGGGGTGAACGAAGCCGAGCTGCTCCGCCTGCTCGAGCCGCCGCGCCTCGGCGTAGGCCTCGTCGTAGTTGGCGCCGTGGAGCACCACGCGCGCGCCGTGCGCCCGCGTGTTCGCGATCTTCATGATCGGCGTCGGCTCGGGCATGACGATGGTGGCGGCGACGCCGAGCCGGCCGGCGTGATAGGCGACCGCCTGGGCGTGGTTCCCGGCGCTCGCCGCGATGAGGCCGCGCTCGCGCTCGGCCTGCGGGAGCACGAGGAGCTTGTTCAGCGCCCCGCGCTCCTTGTACGCGCCGGTCATCTGCAGGTTGTCCAGCTTCAGATACGCCTGCGTGCCGGTGAGCTTCGAGAGGGTCTCGCTCCGGGCGCAGGGCGAGAGGTAGATGCGATCCCGTATCCGGCCGAGCGCTGCGCGTACGTCGTCGAGGGTGACCATCGGGGGCGGGACGCTAGCGCCAAGGCGGGCGCCGCGGCAAGCCGGGTGGGTGCCCGCGATGGCGGGGCGTGCCGGGGGGCGGGATGAGGCTGCCCGCGCTCAATGCTGGGCGAGCCGCCTCGCCAGCTCGACGCGGTTTCGAACGCCGAGCTTGTCGAAGATGGTCTTGAGGTGGCTCTTCACCGTCTGCGAGGCGATCCCGAGCCGCTCGGCGACCTCGCGGGAGCGCAGCCCGTCCGCCACGAGGAGCGCCACCTCGCGCTCCCGCTGGGTGAGGCCGTCCGCGGGCTGCGCCGCGGAGACGGCCACGTCGGGGCCGAGCTTCATCGGCTCCGGCAGGGGCTCGCGCCAGAGGTGGAACTGCGTCTTTCCCTTGCCGACCGCGGTGACCTCGATGCGGAGCCGCTCGCCGAGCCCCTCGATCACGAGGGTCCGGCGGACTCCAGGCATCCCACCCTGCGCGCCCTCCGCGAGCCCGCGAAGCTCGGCAGGGACCGGCGCGCCCTCCGTGGCGTCCGCAAAAAAGACCTTCAGCATCTCCTCGGCCTGGCGATCGCAGCGCAGAACGCCGCCCGCATCGCAGTGAGCTGCGGCGCCGCGAGGAGCGGGGACGCGAACGTTCGCGCGCATCATGGCCTGCACCCCCTGACTGCCCTGCAGATACCAGCACCATCTATACTACAAGGCCTGCACACGAGAGGTCACTCGCAGAGGGGCCTTGCGGGCGGCGGCCATTTGGGGTTGAGGCTTTCCGCGACTTTACGCTGTGTCCGGCCGGGGCGAGGGCTCGGACACCGCGTCGAGCCGCCCCGGCGAGAGGTCCAGGACGACCCACGCCCGGAAATCCGCCGGATGTACGGGATGTCCGGCGGCGCGCACGTACCGATAGCCGGGGCAGTCGCCGTAGGGTCCGCGGCAGTACGTGGCGAGAATCGTTCTCGACAGCGGCATGGGGGCGTCGGCGACCGCGCGGCACGCCGGGGACTGAGAGCGGCGCAGGAACGGACAGCTCATCGCGTGGAAAAGGTAGGGGCTCGGTCGCCGCGCGGCGTCGGCGAGCGAACGCTCGGCCGTCCGATCCACGGGCGGGCGCGCTCCGTGCGGCCGCGCGGACCGTGCGTGCGCGGCGCGCCGATCGGTGCGCGGCGATGGGGGCGCGGAGATCTCGGAGCGGCGGCGAGTCGCGCGCGCTCACGCGCCGGACCATGACGTTCGTCCTGCTTCGGACGACCGCCGCGCGGTCCACCCGCGCCGCCCGCCAGCGGAGGAACCCGGCAGAGCCCGTCGGCCGCGCGCCCTCGCTGGTATGGAATCGAGCCGGATGGCCGTCCGAAGGATCCTCCACGCGCCCGCCCCGCGCGATCCCGCCGCCCTGGCGGCCCGCATCGAGCGCGCCGAGGCGGAGCAGCTCGCTCGCACGGGGGCTCCGGGCGTGGCCGGCGCGCTCGCGATCGCGGGCGGCCTCGCGGTGTCGAAGGGGCCGCGATCGCCGTCCTCGTCGGGCTTCGGCCTCGGCCTGCGCGGGCCCGTGACGCGGGAGGACCTCGATCGCGTGGAGGCGCACCTCGGTGCGCTCGGCGGCGACGTGCGCATCGAGCTGTGCGCCCACGCGGATCCCTCGCTCGCCGCCGAGCTCGGGCGCCGCCGCTACCGCGTCGAGCGGTTCCTCCTCGTGCTCCTCCGCGCGCTCGGGCCGCTGACGGGCGCTCCGGGGGCCAGGCCGGCGCGCGCGCAGGTGCGCGAGATCGCGCCCGGCGAGGAGCGCGCCTTCGCGGACGCGTTCGCGCTCGCCCACCTCGGCAGGGTGCCCGCGCCGGACGCGCCCGCCGCCGAGGACCTCCTCGCCATCCCGCGGGCGGAGGGGAGCGCCTGCTTCGCGGCGGTCGACGGCGGCTCGTTCGTGGCGGTCGCGGTCGCCTCGGAGCACGCGGGGGTGGCGGTGCTCTCCGGGGCGGGGGTCCTCCCGGCCTGGCGCGGCCGCGGGCTGCAGCTCGGGCTCGTGCAGGCGCGCC
>DATDDC010000452.1:0-2245 GCA_036523995.1 Anaeromyxobacter sp. | reverse complement strand
GGGGCCCCCTGGGGGGCCGGGGCAGCCTCATCCGGCTGCCCCTGCGCTCGCACGGCGCCGAGAGGCTGGTAGTCCTTCGCCTCGTAGACGCGGTTCTTCACGACGTCGTAGTCGCACGCCCCGCAGACGGTGCAGGGCGCGAGGACGCAGTCCACGACCTCGGCGCCGTTCCGCGCCGCCGCGAGCTGCTTCGCGAGGTAGACCTTCGTGACGCCGCAGTCGATGCGGTCCCAGGGCAGGACCTCGTCGAGCCGCCTGCGGCGGTGCGCGTACCAGTCGATCCCGACGCCGTGCTCCTTCTCGCAGTCCTGGAAGGCGTCGAGCCAGCGCCGCTCCTCGAACCACTCGGTCCAGCCGTCGAGGCGCTGGCCGCGGCGGTAGGCGGAGAGGACGGCGGTGGCGACCCGGCGATCGCCGAGGGCGAGGGCGCCCTCGATGGACGACTGGCGGGAGTCGTGGGGCCTGAACTGGATGGCGCCGTGTCGGCCGCCCAGCGCCGCCGTGACGAGCGCCTGGCGGCGCCGCGTCTCCTCCGGGGAGATCATGGGCTCCCACTGGAAGGGCGTGAACGGCTTCGGCACGAACGTCGACGCGCCGAGGTGGATGGTCGCCGAGCCCTGGCCCTTCGGCATGGCCCGGCGCGCCGCGCCGAGCACGCGCTTCGCGAGCTCGCCGATGGCGGTCACGTCCTCGTCGCGCTCCTCCGGGAGCCCGATCATGAAGTAGAGCTTGAGGAGCGACCAGCCGTTCGCGAAGATCGACTCCACCGCTCGCAGCAGGTCCTCCTCGCGGTTCCCCTTGTTGATGACGGCGCGCATCCGCTCGGTGGCCGCCTCGGGCGCGAGGGTGAAGCCCGTCTTGCGGATGCGGCCGATGCGCTGGGCGAGCGAGCCGCTCATCGTCTCCGTGCGGAGCGACGGCAGGCTCATCGCGATCTTGTCGCCCTCCCAGCGTGCCAGGAAGTCGTCGAGGAGGCCGTTCAAGGGCTGGTAGTCGCCCGAGGAGAGCGAGAGGAGGCCGACCTCCTCGTAGCCCGAGGCCTTGAGGCCCGTCTCGGCGAGCGCGAGCACCTGCTTCGGATCGCGCTGCCGCGTGGGCCGCGTGATCATCCCCACTTGGCAGAAGCGGCAGCCGCGGGTGCAGCCGCGCTGGATCTCGATGGGGAGCCGGTCGTGGATCGTCTGCATGAACGGCACGAGCGGCTTCACGTACGCCGTGGTGGGGAGCGCGTTCAGATCCGGCATGACGCGGCGGACCACGGTCTCGTGGCCGGGGACGAGCGGCTCGATGGCGGCGAGGGCCCGCGTGCGCGGGTCGTAGCGCGGCGCGAAGAAGGACGGCACGTAGATGCCGGGGATGCGCGCGAGCCGCCGGAGGACCTCGGCGCGCGAGGCGCCGCCGCGGCGGAACCCGCTCTCCCGCACCGCGTCCGCGATCTCGAGCGACACCTCCTCGCCCTCGCCCACCGCGAAGCAGTCGAAGAAGTCCGCCACCGGCTCGGGGTTGAAGGCGCAGGGGCCGCCGCCCACCACGAGCGGGTGCGCGTCGGCGCGGTCCCTGGCGAGGAGCGGGATGCCGGCGAGGTCGAGGAGGGCGAGCGCGCTCGTGTAGCAGAGCTCGAACTGGAGCGTCACGCCCAGCACGTCGAAGGCGGCGACGGGAGCGCGCGACTCGAGCGAGAAGAGCGGGACCTCGTGCTCGCGGAGCATCGCCTCCATGTCCGGCCAGGGGAGGAAGACGCGCTCGCAGGCGATCTCGGGCCGGTCGTTGAGGAGGGCATAGAGGAGCCGGAACCCGAGGTTCGACATCCCGACCTCGTAGGTGTCCGGGAAGGCGAGCGCGAAGCGCACGCCGGCCGAGCCGAGGTCCTTCCGGACGGCGCCGACCTCGCCCCCCACGTAGCGCGAGGGCTTCTGCGCCTGGAGCACGAGATCATCCAGCAGGGGATGGGCGCGGAGATCCGTCATCGCTCGCCGGGCCGCGGGTTCGTGCCGCGTGTCGCCCGCCGTGGGCTCCAGGACCGCCGGGCGCCTCGGGGGAGCCCGGCCGGGAAAGGGACGGTGTGAATAGCACCGGGCGCTTGCCGCCGCAACCCGACACCGCCGGCTTCAGCCGGCGGAACGAGCCGCGCCGAGGCGCGGCCACACCCTTGCAGCCGACCTCGACCTCGACCTCGACCTCGACCTCGCTCTCGACCTCGACCTCGACCCCGACCCCGACCCCGACCCCGACCCCGACCCCGACC
>DATDDC010000451.1:0-3472 GCA_036523995.1 Anaeromyxobacter sp. | reverse complement strand
CGGAACGGCGACGGCCGGAGGCGCCCTCGGCGCGGGCGCCGGGCCGGCCTTCTCGGCGGCGGGCGGGGGCGGAAGCGGGGGCGGCGGCAGGGGTACTCCACCGCCGGCGCGGACGTCCGGCCTCCGCGCTCCGCCCACGACCTGATCGACGAGGATGAGCACCGCGCGCACGAGCGGCTCGGAGTTCTGCGCGAACGCGTCGATGCTCACCGTCACCGGCCCGAAGGGGCGCGCCTTCGCGTCCACCGCCTCGAGCTGGACCACCATCTGCGCTTGCGAGCGGTGCACCGTCACGCGCAGCACGAGGGCGCCGCCCGACAGCGCCGCGAGGCACGGGAGCGACGCCGACGTGGCCGCGCCGCAGCTGCCGCGGAGGAAGAGCGGCTCGACGAGGACGATGTCCTCCGTGCGGCGGACGACCCGCCGCAGCGCCGCGTCGAGGAGCGCGCTCACGTCGGCCGCGTCCGCACCCTTCGCGCCCGAGCCGAGCGCGACCGGGTACACCACGATGGTGCGGGGTCCCGTCTGCGCGACCGCGGGCGCGGCCGCGAGGATCGCCGCGAGGAGCTGCGCGGCGGCGAGCCCGCGTGCGGCTGAGATTGGCGCCACGTCCCTCCCGGCGAGAGCCGATCCGATCGACTCTTACCACGTCCCGTGAGGGACGCCAGGACGCGTCAGAACGGTACGTCGTCTCCGTCCTCGCCCGACGAGTCGGTGGATGTGGGCGCGCCGAAGAGCGCGGGGATGGCGCGCGGATCGCGCTCGGGCAGGGCCGCCGCGGGAGCGACGGCCGCGAGCGCCGGCGCGGCCGCCGCGGCGCCGTCGTCGAGCTGCCAGCGCTCGAAGAGGTCCGGCTCCGGCGGGAGCTCCTCGAGGAAGCGCGACGCCTTCATGACGATTCGTTCGCGGTCGCGCGGGGCCGCGACGAGGGGGTACGTGAGGTAGAGCTCGTCCTTCGCGCGCGTCGACGCGACGTAGAAGAGCCGCCGCTCCTCCTCCTCGCCGTCGCGGTCCTTGAGCGCCTGCGCGGAGGGGAAGCGGCCGTCGGCGAGCCACACCACGAAGACCGCGCGCCACTCGAGCCCCTTCGCCTGGTGCACGGACGAGAGCACCATCTTCTCGTCCGGATCGCCGCCCTCGGAGACCGTCTCCGCCGAGAGCTCGGTGAGGAGCGCGATCTCGGCGAGGAAGGCCTCCGTGTCCTCGTAGCCGCGGGCGTACTCCGCGAGCTGGATCACGTCCTCGATGCGCGCCTCGGCGTTCAGGAACTCCGCGCGCAGGAACTCCTCGTAGCCGCCCTCGAGCACCTTCTCGATGGCCTCGCCGGGCAGGTCGCAGGTGGGCTTCCGGGAGATGGCGCGGAGGAGGTCCACGAGGCGCCGGTAGCCCGCCCTCCCCTTCGGCGGTACGTGCGAGGCGACGTCCGGCGCGAGGAGCTCGTCCACGGTCCCGGCGCCGTGGCGGCGGCGAGACGCGAACGCGCTCCAGACCGCCTCGGCGGTCTGCGTGCCCACGCCCGCCGCGAGCCGGAGGCAGCGCTTCAGGGCGAGCTCGTCGCCCGGGTTCCGCACGAAGCGCAGGTGCGCGAGCACGTCCTTCACGTGGGCGGCCTCGAAGAAGCGCACGCCGCTGCGGACCACGAAGGGGATCCCCCGGCGCGCCAGCTCGAACTGGATCTCCATGGAGTGGTGGTGGGCGCGGTAGAGCACCGCGATCTCGGGCAGCGGGATGCCCTCGTCGCGCAGCTCGAGCACCCGCTGGGCGACGAAGCCCGCCTGCTGCTCCGCGTCGCGGCAGGGCACGACGGCCGGGAGCGTCCCGTCGCGCCGCACGCTCGTGAGCTCCTTCTCGAACTGCCGCACGTTCGCGGCGATGGAGGCGTTGGCGAGGCCCAGGATCTGCGGCGTCGAGCGGTAGTTCACGGTGAGATCGAACCGGCGCGCGTCGGGGTAGCGCTTCTCGAAGTCGAGGATGTTCGCGAAGTGCGCCCCTCGGAACGAGTAGATGCTCTGGGCGTCGTCGCCCACCACGCACAGGTTCCGGTGCTCGGCGGCGAGGAGGTCCACCACGTCGCCCTGCAGCCGGTTCGTGTCCTGGTACTCGTCCACGAGGACGTGCCGGAAGCGGCCGGCGAGCGCGCGCCGCACGGGCTCCCGCTCCGCCAGCAGCACCTTCCAGTTCATGAGCAGGTCGTCGAAGTCCATGGCGTTCATGCCGTGCTTCCGCTCGGCGTAGCGGCGGGCGACGCGCAGGACCTCCTCCGTGAGCGGCGCGAACTGGGGGCGGCGCTCCGCCAGGACGTCGGCGAGCGGCGTCTGCGTGTTCACCGCCATGGAGACGAGATCGATGAGGACGTCCGCCTTGGGGAAGCGCCGGGCCCCGACCGCGAGGCCGCAGTCGGCGATGGCCGCCGTCATGACGTCGCGCGAGTCCTCGCGATCGAGGATCGAGTACCCGCGCGCGTAGCCCAGCTCCGCGCCGTGCTCCCGCAAGACCTGGTGTCCCACGTGGTGGAAGGTGCCCCCGGTGAGGTTGCGCGCGTCCACCCGGCACACCTCGGCGACGCGCGACAGCATCTCGCGCGCCGCCTTGTTCGTGAAGGTGAGGAGGAGGACCGCCTCGGGCGCGACGCCGTCCGCGAGGAGGCGCGCCACGCGCCAGGTGAGCGTCCGCGTCTTGCCCGAGCCCGCGCCCGCGATGACGAGGATGGGCCCCTCGCCGGCCTCCACCACGGCGATCTGCTGATCGTTGAGGAGCCCCTCGTAGTTGAGGGCGCGTGCGGGCGGCGTCGCCTCCTTGAGCTGGTAGCGCCTGGGCATGGTTCGAGGGAAGAGCACGGTACCAGCCGCGTCCGACATTCCCCGGACGGCGCCTCTCCGGCCGCGGAGGCCCCTGATGAGGCCCGGGCGCGGGCCGCGTCGATCACGCGGATGGTCCTTCGTCGGTAGAATAGACTCGCGGTCACACTGCACGGAGGACTCGTGAGCGAATCCGGACTTTTCTCGCGCTGGCGTTCGTGGGCGCCGTACCTGCTCTGCATCCTGAGGATCGTCACCGCCTTTCTCTTCATGCAGGTCGGGACGGCGAAGCTCTTCGCGTTTCCCGCTGCCATCATGCCGGGCGGAGGAACCGCTCCCGCGGGATCGCTCCCCTGGGTCGCGGGGGTCCTCGAGACGTTCGGCGGCGCGCTCGTGCTCGTGGGGCTCTTCACGCGGCCGGTCGCGTTCCTGCTCTCGGGCGAGATGGCCGTCGCGTACTTCATCGCGCACGCGCCCCAGGGCTTCTGGCCCGTCCTCAACGGTGGCGCGCCCGCCGCCCTGTACTCGTTCCTGTTCCTCTATGTCTCCGCCGTGGGCGGCGGCCCCTGGGCCCTTGACGCCCTCCGTCGCGGGGGCGCCGAGGCGCCGCTCCCCGCGAGCACCGCCTCCGGGCCCTGAGGCGCGCCGCTCAGGCGCGCCGCCACGCGCGGGCG
>DATDDC010000450.1:0-4511 GCA_036523995.1 Anaeromyxobacter sp. | reverse complement strand
AGCTTCCGGGCGCGGGTGAGGCGCTTCAGTGCGGCCTCGCGGCGGAGGGCGGCCCCCCGGTCGCGCGCGGGCTCGGCGTGCACGAGCGCCACGGGCAGGCGGGAGCGGGTGTACCGCCCTCCGCGGCCGCAGGCGTGCGCGGCGACCCGGCGCTCCAGGTCGTTCGTCGCGCCGGCGTAGAGCGAGCCGTCGCGGCAGCGGAGGAGGTAGACGAACCAGCGAGGGGCGCGCCCGGAGCGGCGCGCCCCGCGCGCTCGCTCACTCACCGTAGTACTCGGGCGTCCCCGTCGCGCCCGGGCCCGACGAGGGCCGCGGGTTCTTGTTGAACGTGTGGCTTCGCACGAAGAGGTTGTCGGCCGTCTTGCCGGTGTTCGGCATGTACTTGTCGACGGTGAACGAGGCGTCGTGGCAGCTCGCGCAGGCGTCGCGCGGGACCTTCCTGAGCTTGCCCTTGCCCGCGTGCGGAGAGTGGCACGTGATGCAGCTCATCTCGGCTTTCTGGTAGTGCGCGGACTGGATGAACCCCTGGTACTCCTGGTGATGCTTCGCCTCCTCGAAGACGCCGTTCGCCTTGGCCGCCTCGTCGAGGGTGAACATCCCCTTGAGATCGCCCTTGTACTCCGCGTCGAGCTTGTCCTCGGGCTGCACGCCCGGGATGACCACGTGCTCCGGGTACCACCTCGTCCAGTCCTCGCCCGGCCGGTAGACCTCACCGACCTTCGGAGGGGGGAGGTCCTCCCTGGGGTTGCCCTGGGCGCTCTTGTACAGCTCGTTCTCGAGGCGGATGTGGCAGCGCCCGCACACGAGCGCCTGCTCCTTCACCGGGACGCTCGCCGGGTTCCACACGTCCTTCTTCTTCTTGCTCGCGACGTGCTTCGCGGCGGGTCCGTGACACGCCTCGCAGCCGACGCCGAGCTCGCTCCACTCCGCCTTCTGGTCCTTGGGATGGGCCGGGTCGTAGCGCGTCAGCCGGTACCCGGTCGTGTGGCAGGTGGCGCACATCGTGTTCCAGTCGTTCTTCTGGCCGTAGCCCTCCCACTTGCCGCTGTTGCGGTTGAACTGCTTGTTCATGAACTGGAGCCCGCCCGTGTCCTCGTTCTGGACGAGGAAGCGCTGCTTCCAGCGCGAGCCGATCACGTACTTCACGTCGGCCAGGGCGTAGGTCTTGCCCGTGACGTTTCCCGTCGTCGGCCCGGGGTTCGCGCCGTCGGACGACCATTTCGCGACCACGTCCTTGAGGATGCCCTGCTCCCGCGGCCGGATCATGCGGCTGTGGAAGGTGTCCTTCCAGCTCTTGAACTCCTCCGGGTGGCACTTCTGGCACGCGGCCGAGCCGGCGAACTCCTTCTTCGCGGCTCCCTTCTGCGCGCCCGGCTTCCCGGCCGGCTCCTTCGCCGCGGCGGGAAGCGAGAGGTGTGCGACCGCGACGCCGATGAACAGCAGCGTTCTCGCCTGCATGGTGGCCTCCCTCGTGGACCGGTGGTGCAGCGACCCGAGCAGCTTACCGCACCGGACGCGGAGTGACAGCTTCCGCGCCGCCCGGGCTCGCGGGCGGCGCCGTCCGGGGTGCGAGGGGAGCGGCCGGGCCCTAGCGGCCGCGCTGCGAGCCGCGCTTCGCCTGCTGCTGGGTGACGAACGGGTTCCTCGGCTTCCCCACGCGGAAGTCGGCCCCGTGCGCAGGCTTCTCGTCCGGGTGCGCCGCCTCGCCGCCGGGCAGGACGGGATGGCTGCGCTGCACGGGCTTGCCGTCCTTCTTGCGCTTCTTGCTCACGGGCATCGGAGGCTCCAGGCCAGTCGTTCCGGGTCCTTCGTACCGGACCGCGGCCCGGCGCGCAACGCGTCTCGTCAAGCCGCGGCGGGCGCGAGGCAGCTCGCCGCGGAGAGCGCCTCGCGGGCGACGATCAGGGCGTCTCGCACGGCCGGCGCCGCCGACTCGAGCCAGCGCAGGGCGCGCTCGGTCCGGCGAGGCGCGGCCGCGGCGACGGCGTCCGCCGTGGCGCGCACGCCTTCCGTGCGATTCACGACGGCGTCGGCCCCGAGCTGGAGGAGCCGCTCGCGATCCTCCGGCCCGGCTCCGTCCGAGAGCAGCACGAGCGCGAGGTCGCGCTCGCCGCCCGCCTCGCGCACGAGCCGCACGATCGACGCGCCGTCGCGCCCGGGGAGGTCCCGGTCCACGACGAGGACGTCGAGGTCGAGGAGCTCGTCGAGGAGGAGCTCGAGGCCGGCGTCCGCGTCCATCGCGGCGCGCACCTCGAACCCGCGGGAGAGGAGCTCCGTGCCGAGGAGGCGGAGGACGGTCGGGTCGTCGTCGAGGAGGAGCGCCTTGGGCCGGGGGGAGGTCTTCGCGTTCATGTCCTCGCGACGGTGCACGCCGAGGGCCTATTCAGGCCGTTTCCGCTGCGGAAAAAGCGACGGCGGCGCCGGGATTTCCGCTGCGTGAAGCGGCGGCACGGTGTGAAGCGGGCGAGACACTGCGTGAAGCGGGCGACGGGGTGTGGAGCGGGCGACACACTGCGTGAAGCGGACGACCGGTGTGGAGCGGGCGACACGGCTCCAGGGTTCGTCGCCGCCACGGCGCCGTGGGTCCGCGGACGGGGACGGCGCCGCGGTTCATCTGGCCAACCGGCGCCGCGACCGAGAGGAAGGCCGGGACCCCGCGGCGAACCGCCCGAGGTCCCGGCCCGAGATGGCGCGCGGTAAGGGATTCGAACCCCTGGCCTTCGGCTCCGGAGGCCCTCCCCGGTCGTGTGCAGGAGGGAGCACCGAGGCGCAAGCCGCCGAAAGGCCTACGTCTGACAGCGGCGCGCGCCGCCCCGAAAGTGCACGGAGTAGCAGCGTTCGGCACCCGTCCTGCCCCTCTCATGCCCCTCTGGCGCTCGACGAGGCGGTCCGGCGCTTCCTCCGCGCCTACGCGGCGCACGACGACGACGAGCTGCGCCAGGCGCTCAAGGACGCGCTCCGCGCGGTCGGCGGAGGCCGGGCGTGAGCGCGATCCCGACCGTCGAGGCCTGGACCGCCGAGCTCGACGCCGAGTTCGACAGGCTCGCCGGCGAGCTGCGCGAGGCGCTGCGCGCGTACCCGGGCTCGAGCGCCGACGACCTCGCCCGGTGCCTCGGAAAGCCGGCGCCTCACGTGAGGCGGGAGCTATCGGCCGGCGAGGTGCGGGCGCTCCTGGAGGCGGTGGGGGCCGTCGAGTCGCGCGGTCGCTGGTACCTCCGGAGCGCTGCATGAGCACGCCGGCGGAGCGGGCCGAGGCCACGCGCCTCGCGATCGCGCTGGACGACCGACGCGAGGCCGCGGAGGCCGAGGGCCGGGATCTCGACTACGAGGCGGACATGGCCTCCTCGCTCCCAATGGCGGAGCGCTCATGCAGCGAGGCGGCCCTGCGTGCGCGCCAAGCCCTCCGCCTGGTGTCCCTCGCCGATCTACCTGAGGGGTGCGGTTGGGGTGAGCAGATGGACGAGCTCACGGGCGGCGGGCTCGCTCCCGGAGACGTTGTCGGCATCGGCGCCCCCGCGACCGGCGCAGGCAAGACTGCCCTCCTCGCCCAGGTCCTCGACGGTCTCGCCCACCGTTCCGCACTCACGGCCGACGACCCCGAGGCGACCGCGCCCGTCACCCCCGTGATGCTGATCAGCGAGATGGACGCCGCGGACCTCGAGTGCCGCACCCTTGGACGGCTCCTCAGCACCCCGGGCACCATGTTCACCGCGGGCGAGAGCGCGAAGCGCTGGAACGACTGGGGGACGGTCGCCACGAAGTTCGATGCGGCCGCGGCCCTCATGGCTCCCGGTGGCGCCTACTCGCGGCTGTGCCGGTGGCAGCACACGATGCGGGCGGGGACGCTTGCCGGGCCGACGCTCCTCAACGCGATCGAGGAACATGGCGAACAGTGGATCGCGCGGATTCGCCGCGACCTCCCCGGGCGGCAGATCGTGCCGGTCCTGGCGCTCGACCCGATCAATAGCGTCCTGCCCGTCGACGAGGGCCGCAGCGAGGTCGAGACGCTCGGCGAGATGTCGGCCGCGCTCGATGCGTTCGTCGAGAGGCTCGGCTGGATCGCCTTGATGACCGTCGAAACGAACAAGGCGAGCGCGCGCGCCGACGAAGCGCCGACCAACGCGGCCGCGGTCTACCGCAGCACCATGCAGCTCCTCCACCGCTGCGATCTCGCTCTCGTGCTCGTGCCCGGCGAGGCCGAACCGGACGGAGTGCGCCCCGTCAGCCTCATCGTCGACAAGAACAGGCGGGGGCGGACGGGGGTCGCCGTCCCGTTCCGTTGGCACACCCGGCGCGGCCTCCGGTTCGTCCCGGACGACCCCACGATCGTGGATGCGCAGGAGCGGGAGCGAGCGGAGCGGAAGACGAGGGGCGAACGGCTCCGCGCCCTCGCCGAGCGGCTCGCGGTCGCCGGCGAGGAGCTGACGGAACGCCGTCTCGAGCGCGGCTTGCACAAGGAGGTCGAGATCCCGCGGCGCGACCTCGTGACCGCCGTCACCCACGCGATCGAG
>DATDDC010000449.1:0-6737 GCA_036523995.1 Anaeromyxobacter sp. | reverse complement strand
GGGCTCCCGCCGGGGCCGCCTCCGCCCGGCGGCTGGGCTCCGCCCCCGGGAGGCGGCTTCGGGCCCTATCCGCCCGGCGGCGGAACGGATTTCGAGGCGCCCTCGCCCTTCGCCGAGCGGAGGCAGCGCGGCTTCTTCGCGGGCTTCTTCGAGACCTGGAAGCTCGTCGCGACGCAGCCGGCGCAGTTCTTCCGGCGCGTCCGCATCGACCAGACGGGCTCCGCCATCCTCTTCGGCGTCATCGCCAGCACGGCCGGCAACGCCATGTCGGGGCTCTACAGCTGGCTCACCGGCCAGCAGATGCTCGTCGCCATGCAGTCGGCGATCGAGAAGATGCCCGAGGAGCAGGCGCGCTTCATGCGCATGTACATGGGCTTCCTCTCGGGCAGCGCCACCCTCGCCCAGGTGCTGCTCGCGCCCATCCTCACGCTCATCTTCATGTACGTCGGCGCGGGGATCCTGCACCTCCTCCTCATGCTCTTCCGCGGCGCCAAGCGGCCCTTCGACGCGACGCTCACGGCGGTCGCCTACGTGAACGGCCTCAACCTCCTCCTCGCGGTGCCCGGATGCGGCGGCCTCCTCGCCGGCGTGTGGGGGCTCGTCGCGCTCATCATCGGCCTCGGCCAGATCCAGCGCTGCGGATCGGGCAAGGCCGCCGCGGCCGTGCTCAGCCCCGCCGTGCTCCTCTGCGCCTGCTGCTGCGTCGGGGCGGGGCTGACCCTGCCGGCGATCTTCAAGGGCATCGAGGGGGCGGCGCGCCAGGGCCAGACCACGACGCTCTGACCATGATCGCGTGGAGAGAGACGGGGAGGCGCTTCGGGCACGCCGAGGTCTTCGCGGCGATCGCCGCCCTGTCGTTCCTCGTGGCGCGCTTCGTGCCGGTGCTCGGGATCCCGTTCACCTGCCCGCTGCGGGGGCTCGCCGGCATCCCCTGCGCCACCTGCGGGATGACCCACGCCTTCGTGCACCTCGCCCACGGCGAGGTCGCCCTCGCGCTCGCCGCGAGCCCGCTCGGCGCGGTCCTCGCCGCCTCCGCGTGGCTGGGCGCCGTCCTCGACGCCGTGCGGGTCGCCGCGGGCGCGCCGCTCCCGGTCCCGAGCGCGGGGGTCCTGCGGGCCCTCACCGCCGCGGGGATCGCGGCGCTCCTCGTGAACTGGGTCTATCTCGTCGCGGTGTCCGCATGAGCCGGACCGCCCTCGGCGTCGTGCTGGTCGCGGCGGGCTACCTCTCGGGCTCGATCCCGTTCGGCTTCGTCCTCACGAAGCTCCTCCTCGGCGTGGACGTCCGGACGGTGGGCTCGGGCAACATCGGCGGGACGAACGTCGCGCGGGCGGGGGGGAAGAAGCTCGGGATCGCGGTGGTGGTCCTCGACGCGGCGAAGGCGATCGTTCCGATCCTCGTCGCGCGCGCGGTGCTCGGCGGGCGCTTCGCATCCGTGGACGGAGGCCCTTCGCGCGACCTCGAGGCGTGGGTGGTCGCCGTGGCGATCGCCGCCTTCGTCGGCCACGTCTTCCCCGTGTGGCTCCGCTTCCGGGGCGGCAAGGGCGTCGCGACCGCCTTCGGCATCTTCGTGGTCCTCGCCCCCTGGGCGGCGCTCGCCGGCATCGTGGCGTACGGCGTCGCCTACGTCGCCACCCGCCTCTCGTCGGTGGGCTCGCTCGCGGGGACCGCCGTCACCGCGGCCACGGCGTTCGCGCTCTACGGCCCGCAGAGGCCGGTGTCCTGGGCGGGCCTCGTCCTCGCGCTCCTCATCGTCCTCCGCCACAAGGACAACATCCGCCGGCTCCTCTCGGGCGAGGAGAAGCGGAAGATGCGGGTCTAGAGGGCCTCGCGCGGCCGCTCGTGCGGCGCCAGGATCCGGTACGCCGCGCCGGCGCCCGCCACCACGGCGCCCGCCAGGGCGATCCCGGCGAGCACGTCGACGACGTAGTGGACGTGGACGTACACGGTCGAGAAGACGACCGCGACGATCCAGGCGGCGAGCGCGGGGGCGGCCCGCGGCGCGGCGCGGCTCCCCACGAACCCCGAGACGAGCGAGATCGCGGTGTGGCCGCTCGGGAAGGCGTCGAGCCGGGTCTTCTCCGCGACGCGGAGGAACTCCCGCACGAGCTCCGAGACGGCGCCGCCGCCCAGAAGCCGCGCCTCGTCCTCCGGCGGCAGCCGCGGGCCCGAGGTGGGGAAGATGAGATACCCGGCGAAGGAGCCGTAGTAGCAGAGCAGGACGGTGAACACCGCGCGCTCGAACGGCTCGTGGCCATGCCGCCGCGCCAGGATCACGGCGACGATGGGCACGAGGTAGTAGCTCAGGTAGGCGAGGTACATGGCGTCGACGGCCGCGGCGCGCCGGCCGAACGCGCCCCGCCACGCGGCCACGAGCCCCGACGCCCAGCGCTCGTCCCAGGCCGCGAGCACGGCGTCCCAGCGGCCCGGGTTCCCGCCGGAGATGACCGGCTCGAGGGCGAGGTACACGGCGATGACGAGCGCGACGGGGAAGAAGTCCCGGACGACCCGCGGCACGCTCTCGCCCTCGCGGGCGAGGATCACCGTCGCGGCCGCGAGGGCGGCGAAGGCGACGAGGGAGAGCCCGCTCCCCGGCAAGGACGGGAGGGCCAGCGCGGAGAGCGCCGCGAGGAAGGCGAGGGTGAGCCGTTCGGAGGAGCGCATGGGGCGTCAGCTCGCGGCGGCGCCCGCGGCGGGCGGGGAGGCGTCGAGGGCGGCGGCGTACCGCTCCGGGCTCTCCACGATGCGCTGCACGACGGCGAGGGAGCGCGCGGCGTAGAACGCGTCGTGGATCCGCTCGTCGAAGGTCCACCGCACGCGGAGCGCCTCCCGCGTGGCGAGGCTCCCCGCCTCGGCGAACGGCTCGCGCGCCGGGGCGGAGAGCGCGCCGAAGATGCTGACCGTGCCGTACTCGTACAGGTGGTGATAGGCGCCGGACACGCCGGCGGAGCCCAGGTTCGCGAGGAAGAGGCTCGCGTACATGGGATCGTTCCTCGTGAAGAGCCCGGGGAGGAGGTTCCAGGCGTCGAGGACCCGGACGAGCCAGACGCCCAGCCGCAGGACGGGCCCGGGCAGCCGCACGAGGAGCGCCACCTCGCGGTCGATGGCGCGGGGCTTCGTGCGCGCCTCGTCGATGGCCGCCGACATGCGCGGCACGAACTCGGCGAAGGGCTCGCCCTCGGGGACCACGAGCTTCACCGTGACGAGCGGCGCGTCGTCGCGCCACTCGGGCTTCACGGCGAACGAGAAGACGACCTCGTTCCGCTGGTAGAGCCGGCCGCCGGAGACGAAGCGATTCAGCTCCGGGCGCTCGTGCAGGGCGCGCGCGCAGGCCCAGGCGAAGAGGTGGAAGAGCGTGGCGCGATGCGGGTGCGCGCGGTTGTAGGCCTTGAGCCAGGCGCGCGTGCCGCCGATGTCGTAGGTGGCGTCGTGGTAGACGGCGCTCTCGTTCCGGCCGCGCATGAGGTACGGCATGATCGCGCGGATGGGCGGGACGTCGCGGACGCGCTTCCCGTCGGGGCGGCGGAAGAGCGGCATGCGCGGAGCCTCGGTCGCGGCGGAAGGGCTGTCAAGGAATCGCGGCGCTCGCGGCGGGCCCCGCTCCCCGCCGGTCCGTGCCGGGGCGCGAAGGCCCGGCCCTCAGACGTTCGGCACCGGAGACATCTCGCCGGCCGGCCGGATGAGCACCTGGCGCGGCTTCACCCCGTTCGCCGGCCCCACGATGCCCTCGCGCTCCATGCGCTCGATGATCTTCGCGGCCTTGTTGTAGCCGAGGCGCATCTCGCGCTGGAGCTTCGAGACGGAGACCTCCTCCATCCTGGAGACGAGCTCCACGGCCTCGTCGTAGACGGGATCGTCCTCGTCCACGTCCGCCCCGCCGCGGTCGCCGCCCTCGCGGGCGCGGAGGATGGCCTCGTCGTAGACCGGCCTGCCCTGCTCCTTCAGGAACTCGACCACCCGGTGGAGCTCGCCCTCCGATACGAAGGCGCCCTGGACGCGCGTCACCGGCTGCGTGGCGGTGAGGACCAGCATGTCGCCGTCGCCGAGCAGCGCCTCGGCGCCGGGCCCGTTGATGATGGTCTGGGAGTCGTGGCGCGAGGCGAGGCGGAAGCTGATGCGGGCCGGGAAGTTGTTCTTGATCATCCCGGTCACGACGTCGGTGGAGGGGCGCTGCGTCGCCACCATGAGGTGGATGCCGGTGGCGCGCGCCTTCTGCGCCAGCCGGGCGAGGGAGATCTCCACCTCGCGCGGCGCGGTCATCATGAGGTCGGCGAGCTCGTCGATGATGACGACGATGTACGGCAGCTTCTGGGGCAGCTTCGGCGCGTCGCTCGCGTCGTCGCGGGCGGCCACGGGATCCGCGGGCGGCGGAGCGGTGGGATCCTCGAACTCCGGGCTGGCCGCGGCCCGCGCCGGCGGACCCTCGGCCCCGGTGGCCGCGTCGTCCTGGGAGACGGCGCGCGCGGCGGCTTCCTCCTCCGTCTCGCCCGCGGTCACGTCCACGACCACGAGCTTCTTCGGCGCGGCGGCCTCCCGGTCCTCGAAGGTGCGGCCCTCGGCCCGGAGCTTCTCGACCTTGTGGTTGTACGACTTGAGGTCCTTGGAGCCCGTGTCCGCCAGGATCTGGGTGCGCCGCTCCATCTCGTCGACCGCCCACTGCAGGGCGCGCGCGGCCTTCTGCGGATCGGTCACGACCGGCAGGAGCAGGTGCGGGATGTTCTCGTAGGCCGAGAGCTCCGTCATCTTCGGGTCGACCATGATCATCCGCACCTCGGCCGGCGTCTGCCGGTAGAGGAGCGAGAGGATCATGGTGTTGAGGCCGACCGACTTTCCGGCGCCCGTCGTGCCGGCGATGAGGAGGTGCGGCATCCGCTGGAGGTCGACGCAGTACGGGAGGCCCTCGATGTTCTTGCCGAGCCCGAGCGGGAGGAACCCGCCGGCGCGCGCGAACGCCTCGGACTCGAGGACGTCGCGCAGGTACACGGTGGCGCGGTCCTTGTTCGGGACCTCGATGCCCACGACGCCCTTCCCCGGGATCGGCGCGATGATGCGGATCCGGATGGCGCTGAGCGCCATGGTGAGCTCCTTGTCGAGGTTCTCGATGCGGGCGAGCTTCACCCCCGCCACCGGCGAGAACTCGTAGAGCGTCACCACCGGCCCGGGCCGGATGTGCTTGATCGTCCCCTCGATGCCGTGCTGCCGCAGCGTCGCGACGATGACCTCGGCCGTGCGGGTGAGGGAGCCCGCGTCGACGTCCTTCGCCTTCTCGTCGTGCGCGTCGAGGAGCGCCGTGGAGGGCAGCCGGAAGACATCGCCGACCTTGGTGAAGGCGAAGGCGGGGACCTCCTTCTTGCTCTTCTTCCTCGCGCCGCGCTCCTGCATCGCCTGCGAGACGACGATCTCCGGCTTCGCGGCGGGGAGCGGCTCCGGCGACGCGGCGGCGTCCGCGGCCGGCGCCTCGGGGGACGGCGGCGCGTCCGCATCCGCACCGGCGTCGTCGTCGCTCGCCCTCCTCCGGCTGGCCTGGGGCGGCTCCGCTGCCTCGACCCATGCCGGATCGTCGAAGGAGCTGGCGCGGCGCACGTGCTCCATCGCCAGCGCGCCCGCCACGGCGCGGGCCTCGGCGCGATCCTCCTCGTCGGCGGCCTCGATCTCGGCCGTGTCCGCGAGGGCGGCCGCCTCGGCCTCCTCGCGGCGGAGGCGCTCCGCGGCCTCCTCGGCGCGCAGCTCCGCGACCGCGGCGCGGTGCTCGTCGACCGCCTTCACGACGCGGGCCGAGACGAACCCGGCGACGGCTCGCCCGGCGGAGGCGAACCCGGCGGCGAGATCCCGGACCTTGAGGTCCGCGGCCACGATGAGCGCGACGACGGCCGCGGCGAGGACGACGATGGCGCTCCCCCAGGTGGAGAGGAACCGGACGCACTGCGCCGAGAGCGCGGACCCGACGACGCCGCCCGCGGGGAACGGGGCCGCGGAGCTCGCGCCGAAGGCGAGATGGGCGAGCGTCGCGACCGAGAGCGTGAGGACCGCGTAGGCGAGGGCCGAGACGACGGTGATGCGGGGCGGCGCCCCCTGGAAGAGCCGGAGCGCGGCGGCAGCGAGCGCGACGGGGAGGACGAGCGAGGAGAAGCCGAGGAGCCCGTAGAGGATCGAGGCGGCGCGGTGTCCCACCGGTCCGCACAGGTTGGCCGGCGCCATGCCGTGCGCGATGAGGGCGCCGTCGAGCGAGGAGAACGTGGCGAGCGCCAGGGCCGCCACGGCGGCGACGGCGAGCAGGACGACGGCCGCGACGTCCCGCGCCATGCCCGTGCGCGGCGGGCCGCCGCGCTTCGGGCGCTCGCGCTCGGAGATACGACGGTTGCCCCTGGGCTTCCCCATGCGTTCGCCATCCTCATGGAGGGACACTCGGTCCCTCCGCCCTCGGCGAGGGGACCTCGCGTCCCCCAAACCGACATTCGTGCCGGGGAGCGCGGTGAGGCTGCGTCCCCCGGTCCTCCGCTCGCTCCGGCGCAGCCTCGTCCGGCTGCGCCTACGCTTTGGTGTCCCGCGGGGTGCTCGGGGGAAGCGCCTACCCGCCCCCGAGCTTCTGCATCCGCTTCTTCATCTCCTCGTCGGAGACGTCCTCGATGTGGGTCGAGACGTACCACTCGTTGCCGAAGGGATCGACCACCCGGGCGTTGCGGTCCCCGTAGAACTGGTCCGCGGGCGGCTGCTTCGAGGTGAAGCCGGCCGACAGC
>DATDDC010000448.1:0-14148 GCA_036523995.1 Anaeromyxobacter sp. | reverse complement strand
GCGTCGCCGCAGCCTTGAGCCGCTCGACGGGATCTAAGATGGGCCCGAAGGCCGGGCACAGCTCGCCGAGCTTCTCGCGCGCGAGCTGGGAGAGGTGCCTCGCGGCGGCCTCCACCCCTTCCACCTCTTCGCTGCTCGCCGGCGAGGCGCTCGCGAGCGCGTTCGTCGTCTTCTCCACGAACCACTGCAGCGCGTTGGCGCGGCCGCGCGGCCGCTTCGCCTCGGGGAACATCGAGTCCCAGTACTTCTCCATCGTCTCGCTGAGGAGGACGAGGCCCGTGACGAGCCCGCCCAGCCCCTGCGTCACGTGGAGGCCGTGGGAGAGGTAGGCCGCCATGACGAGGTCCTTCGACTTCTTCTGGAGCATCGCCCCGGCGCTCGAGACGACCTTCTTCCAGTTCACCTCGCCGCCCGCCGGCATGTCGAGCTTCCCGACCTCGTCGGCGATGGCCTGGTACTCGGGGTCGAAGCGCGCGGCCGCCCCGGCCGGCGAGGCGCCCTGGATCGGCGCGATCCACGGCTCCGCGCGCGCCTTCAAGGCGCCGTACTCGACGGTCACGCTCCACCCCCTGCGACCTGCGTCGCGAGATCCCCCACGCTGGCCTCGTCCCGCTCGAGCGCCGCGGCGCGGGCGGGACCGAGCGCCTTCCGCGCCGCCTCGATGGCGCTCGCCACGGAGGTCTCGAGCGGCCAGATCTTCGGGCTCTCCTTGCGCGGCTCGGCGAGGCTCGGCAGGACCGCGGCAGGCGGCGAGCCGAGGGAGAGGAGGAGCCGCCCCGGCGCTCCGGCGCGCAGGAAGAACGCCGGCGCCCCGCTCCAGCCCAGGGCGCGGCGGGCGAGCTCGAGCCAGGTGAAGGCGTCCGCGTCGGACGCCACGGGGCAGTCGAGCACGGTCTCGGCCTTGGCGGGCTCGCGGCCGCGCAGGGGCGCACAGGCGGCGAGGAGCGTGTTCAGCGCGTAGTGACGCCGGCCGGAGGAGGCCTCGCCGAGGAGCCCCAGGAGCTCGCGGGCCGGCCGCGCCGCGGCGGCCCGGACGGCCTCGTCGACGCCGGCCTCGTCGGCGGACACCCGGATCGCGCCGAGCTTCTCCGAGAGGGCCGCGGGGCTCGCCGGATCGGCCTCGATCGCCTCGGAGAGCGCGGAGAAGAGCCCGGCGTAGGCGATCGGCGCCGCGGGGAAGTCCTTCTCGGCGAACCGTCCCTGGATCGGCGCGAAGGCGGCGAGCGGGAACTGGCGCCCCACGCGATCCTGGCTGCCGCGCAGGGCTCCCACGAGGGCCCTCGCCTCGCCTGCGGCGCGGAAGAGGAAGCGCACCGGCTGGCGCGGCACCTGCGCGCGCGTCCTGTGGCACGCCTCGGAGGCCTCCTCGAGCCAGCGCGTGAAGCGCTGCACCAGGGCGTCGCCCACGTTGGCGCGCACGAAATCTCCCTGCGCGGGGATCTTGCCGAAGAAGCCGATCGGCGATGGTGCGGTCACGAGCGCGCTCAGTTGCAGGGCGGCACCCCGCCGCCGATGGTGTTGGGGGGCGAGATGCCCGCGCGGAAGGGAGCGAGGAGCGCGGCCCGGCCGCCGCGGCGCACGCCGAAGAACGGCGCCTCGCTGCGGGAGGCCCGGAAGTCGAGGACGATGGTCACGCCCGAGGACGGGAACGGGAAGCTCGCGCTGAAGTCGCGCTGCCCGGGCTGCCCCGAGACCTGGCCGGTCTCGAGCAGCCGGAAGAGCCCCCACTCCCCTTCCTGCTGCAGCGTCTCCTCGCGGCCGCCGGCCAGGCGGACGCGGAGCATCGCGCCGGGCGCCTTGCCCTGGGCCGGCCAGGTCATCTTCCGCCACTCCTCGGGGCCGTTGAAGTACTCGAAGCGCTGGCCGTCCACGTCGAAGATGACGGACGCGACCTTGGGCGTGGGGCGGATGCGCACCGAGAACGGCACCTGCGGCTCCGCGGCGCCGGCGGGGAAGAGCACGGTGGTCACGTCCTGCGCCTTCGCCAGGAAGGGGAGCAGCGCCCCCGAGAAGCCCGTCGAGCCGCCCAGGTGGCGCACGAACTTGAAGCCGTCCCCGGAGCGCTGCACGTCGGCCTTCAGGGACTCGTTGAAGAACCCCCACACCAGCCCGGTCGGGCGGAAGAACTCCGCCACGTCGGCGAGGGCCGCGTCGTGGCCAGCGGGGTTGAAGGGGTAGCGCGAGCCGAGGTTCCGCTTCCAGGGAAGCGCCACGGTCGAGCACCACTGCTGGCTCGCGCCGGCGGCCTTCTCGCGAGCGGAGCGCGCGGAGGCGGCCTCGATGGGCGGCCAGAGGAGCCGGTCCAGCGTGGGCCTCCAGCCGACGTCCTGCGTGTCGATGAGCGCCCGCACGAGCGTGCGCGCCGCGGTGACGCGGCCCACCAGCGGCCCCGCGTCGGAGCCCTCCGCCGCGGTCTGCAGGGCGTCGCGGATGAAGACGAGCTGCTCCTGGTAGGCGTCGAGCGGCATGCTGCGCTTCGCCGGCGCCCCGCCTCCGGCGGGAACGGCGCTGTCCGGCGCGTAGCCGAACTCGACGAGCCCGGCGAAGGCCCGCTCCACGTCGCGCGGGCCGAGGATCGCCTCCTCGCGATCGACGGCGAGCGCGCCCTCGACCGCGCCCGCCTTCTCCGTGCCGAGCTGCTTCCGGATCCGCTGGACGACGCCCTGGCCGACCTTCTCGAGCGTTCCGGCGGCGCCGGCGATGCGGGTGTTGAAGCCCACGGCGCGGAAGAGGCGCGAGTACGGCGGGGGCTCGCCGCGCGTCAGGTCCTGGAGCAGGACGAGCGCGGTGGTGCCGGGCGCCGGCTCGATGCGATCGAGGAACCGCTTCCACTCCTCGATGTACCGGGCGAAGTAGGCGGAGCGCAGCCGGGCGAACTCCTTCGAGTCGACGGCGTCGGCCTCGGTGGGAGAGGCGGCGAGCACCCACGGCTCGAGGAGCGCGCCGGGGTTCTCGAGCCGGGCCTTCAGGACCTCGTCGTAGCCGCGCCGCGTGAAGGCGCCGCGGACGGAGCCCTCGCCCCGCAGCGAGGGATAGGGGCCGCCCAGGATGGCCTGGAGGTTGAGGTCGTAGCCCTTCCCGTCCGCCTCGGCGACGAGCTTCTCCACCGCGAGCGTGGACATGGGCACGCGCGCGAGCACGAGGCGGAGCCGCTGTACGAGGTCCTGGTACCGCGGCAGGGCGAGCGTGACACTTCCGCCCTGGGCAGCGTTCTGGGTCTCCGTGGCGAGGAGGCGGGCGTACAGGCTCGCGTTGGCGGCGAGGTGCTCCGCGGCGGCGGGGTCCGCGGCGACTGTCCAGCGGCGGCGCCACCGCTCCGCCACGCGGCTGCCGATCCAGTCCGCCAGGGCCGCGTCGATCTTGGGCTCGCCGAAGCCCCTGGGAGCGGTGAGGAGCAGGTGGAGCTTCAGGGCGTCGTAAAAGCGCGCGTGCTCCTCGGCGCCCGGCGTGGCGCCGCTCGCCTCGAGCTTCCGGACGAAGGCCTCCATCTCGGCCACGTCCTGGCGGAACACCGGATCGAGGATGAGGCGCCGCGCAGCATTGGCGTGGAAGGTGCGCAGGTGCGGCAGGAGCTCTCTTCCCTGGTACATCCCGAACCGCATCGAGAAGGGCGCGCCCTCCTCCTCGTACGAGACCAGCTCCGCCAGCCGCTCCCGCAGCGGCTCCAGCTTCGCGATGGACGGCGTGGCGCCCGAGGCGCCCTTGAGCTGCGCCGAGACCTCCGCGACGATCTGCGCGGTGGAGAGGACGAGCGAGCGGTTCGCGAGGAAGGCCCGCACCGGGAAGGCCACGACGAGGAGGGCCACCGCCACCGCGGCGCCGAGGAGCGCCCAGCGCTCGATCTTCTCGCGCCGGAGCGCCTCCGCGCTCCGCATGGCCAGGTGCTGATCCGGGAAGAGGACCTTCTGGAAGAGCTCGCGCAGGAAGTAGCTCTTCGCCTCGACCACCGGCTCGGGCGCGGTCACCTGCGGCTGCACGCCGAAGGCCTGGGCCATCGACGCCATGACGCGGTCGATGGTGCGCCCCTCCTGCGTGCCACTCGTGAAGTAGGCGCCCCGCATGATGGGCGTGTCCTGGTAGACGTTCTCCGCGAAGAGCGAGCCCACGAGCGCGGCGGCGTTGGCGCGGAGCGACTCGAGCTGCTGCGGGAAGCTGTAGATGCGCTCGCGCGCGTCCTGCTGGCGCTCCTCGCCCATGCGGCGCAGCGCCCGCTCCTCCACGACCGAGAGGAGCTCGTCGAAGCGCTCCAGGAAGGCCTCGCTCCGCTCGCCCGCCTCGTCGAGCGGCAGCGTGAACCCCCAGACCTGGCCGCGCTCGTTCTTGCGGAGGTCGCCGAAGACCTCGACGAAGCCGGGGAGGAGGTCACACTTCGTGAAGAGGAGGTAGACCGGCAGCACCATCTGTAGATGGGAGAGCACCTCGTCCACGCGCTCCCGCATCTTCTGGCCGAGCTCGGCGGCCGCCTCCTCGTCGCCCTCGCCCAGGTCCGAGACCGACACCGCCACGATGAGCCCGTTCACCGGCTTCTTCGGGCGCGTGCGCTTCAGGGTGTCGAGGAAGGTGCACCACTCCTCGTGGTCCTCGTCCTCGGTGGCGTAGCGGCCGGCCGTGTCGAGGAGCACGGCCTCGTTCGTGAGCCACCAGTCGCAGTTGCGGGTGCCGCCCACGCCGCGGACGCCGCCCCGGCTCGTGAGGTACGGGAACTTGAGGCCGGAGGCCTTGAGGGCCGTCGACTTCCCGGCGCCGGGCGGGCCGATGATCATGTACCAGGGCAGGATGGCGAGGGCGTCGGCGCCGCCGCGCGCCAGGCGCGAGCTCTTGAGCGCCTTCACCGCCTTCGTGAACTCGCCCTGCATGGCCTCGATGTCGGCCTGCTGATCGGGCCGCGCGCCCTTCGCGTGGGCCTCCGACTGCGCGTTCAGGGCGCGCTCGATCTCGCCCGCCGCCGCCTTGGACTTGAGGCGCCGCAGCACCACCACGGCCCCCCAGGCCAGGGCCACGGCGACCGAGCCGACGACGGCGATCCAGAGGGGGAGCTGCAGCAGGACCACCACGACCCAGAGGAGCGCGAGGAAGAGGACGGAGACGATGATCCAGGCCATGGAGCGCGTCCTCGCTACGGCAGGTTCGCGGCCGAGATCCGCTCGACGACGGACGAGACCGAGGAGCCGAGCCAGACGCGGAGCACGACGACGAGCAGCACGGCGGCGGCGATCGCGCCGGCCGCCGCGTAGAGGAGGACGCCCCTGCCCTTCCCGCCGGCGCGCCTCACCTCGGGCGGCTCGCCCTGCGGCGAGAGCGTCTCGCTCTCGTGCTGGCGGGATCGCGCCAGGGAGCGCTGCAGGTCGTCGAGCAGGTTCATGAGCTCGAGCTCGCCGCCTCGAACGCGGTAGCGCCCCTGGAACCCGAAGAGGAGGGCCAGCACGTAGACGCGCAGCACCTCGTGCCGGCGCGGATCGCGCCGGATGCCGTCGAGCCGGGTGAAGAAGCCCTCCCCCGCGACGTTCTCCTGGAAGTAGAGGAGCTGGAGCTGCTGGCCGACCCAGAGCTGGCGCACCGCCTCGGACTTGGACAGCGCCACCTCGTCCGCGAGCGCCACCACGGCGTAGGCGATGTCGTTCACGTCCTCGCGGGCGAAGCCGGCCTGCGCGGCGCGCTGCATGAGCGCGTCGACGAAGCCTCGCATCCTCTTGTGGAGCGCCTCCGGAGCGGGCAGCGCCGACTCCTCGAGCTGGCGCAGCTGGGCGATGGCGTTGAAACACTCGCCCGTCACGCCGTTGATGCGGTCCATCCGGTCCCCCTGGAGCGCGTGCTGGACGTCGAGCTGAGCTGTGAAACCGTTTTATCGCCCACCATTGGAGGGAGGCACAAGGGGAACGAAAGTGACGTACCCGACGGGGCGTACGGCAAATGCACGCCGGAGCGGCGTCAAAAGCACGTTTGTCACTTGACTATGAGTCAGAAGCGGCGGATCGCGGGCGCTCCGCGCTGCGCCGCCTGCGGCTGGGCCGCCGCGGCCTCCGCCCCGGGGACGGCGGCGAGCTCGATCTTCGTCTTCGCCGGGTCGAAGGGAGGCGGGAGGTAGATGGCGAGGTTCCGGTTCGTGGCGATCGACTGCCAGAACCGATCCGTCTTCGCGATGGCGAAGTAGGTCGTGCCCGTCCGCACCGGGAGCTGCGGCGGCGGCCGCGGCAGCCAGGTGAGCTGGAGCCCGGGCGCGGCGGCCTGGACGAGCCCCTGGATCTCGGAGGTCGAGGCCATCTTGCAGAGCCGCGGCACCGCGTCGGCCACCTGCTGCTCCGGCAGCTCGCTCTTCACCATGAGGAAGAGGCCGGCCTGGAGGACGCGCTCGTCCTGGATGCGCCCGAGGTGCAGCCCGCCCGCGCGCTGCTCGAGCGGCACCGGGATGTACTGCGCGACGGCGAGGGCCCCGAGCAGCTCGGCGAGGCGCGCGAAGAGCGGCTCGAACGTGGAGCGCAGGTCCGAGTGCGCGAACTTGGGCAGCGTGGCCGGATCCGAGTCTGCCGCGAACGTCGAGAGCTGCCCCGCGAGCGACGCGAGGGCGAGGTAGGCCGTGCGCGGCGACTCGTCCGCGGCCTCGGCGAGGTGCGCCACCAGCGGGACCTGCCCCGAGAGCGTGTGGATCTGGAGGAGCCGCGAGACGTCCTGGCCCGAGAGCTCGCCCGGCGCGGCGTCGCGCTGGCGCCGCCCCTCCGACAGCTCGCGCTGCTTCGCCACCATGCGCGTCAGCACCTCGCGCGTGCGGGCGAGGAGCCAGGGGGAGGCGCCGAGCTTCAGCGCGGGGGGGATGTAGCTCTCGACGAGCGCCGGCTGGCCGGCCGCGTTCCGCCCGATCTCGGCGATCTGGATGGTCTCGAAGTCCTCGCGCGCCTCGTCGCCGAAGAGGAGTGCGGCATTCGGCCGCGCCAGCGCCACGGAGAGCTGCTGGCCCGGGGCGGTGGCGTCCTCCACGGGCCGGCTCGAGGAGACGAAGCGGATGCGCTGCGCCTGGCCTTCCTCCGCGTACGCGGGGACGCCGTCCCGCTGCCGCGCCACCGCGAGGTGGACGTCCACCGAACGCGCCGCGGCCGGGAAGTGCTCGGCGAGCGAGCGCGCGGGGGGCGCGTCGCCGTCGGCCTCGTCGAAGGCGACGGGGAGGCCGTCCGGGAGGACGCCCGCGAAGCGCACCAGGCGCACCTGCCCGGCGGCGAGCGCGGCCGCGTCGATCTCGAAGGAGAGGACGCCCCAGTCGTCGGGCGAGACGGCGCCGACGCGCGCCGCCACGAGGGCCTCGTGGTGGCGGTCGAGGGACTGGAGGTGCTGGGGGGAGAGGAGCATCCCCTCCGACCACACCGGCCGTCTCGGCGCCTTCATGCGTCCTCCAGCGGTGGGCGGCCTAGTGCCGCTCCACCCGGTAGTCCTCGGCGCGGAACGTCACGGCGCGCGGCCGGCCCCGCTCGATGGGCACGATCTCGCGCCAGGAGGTGCCCGACGGCCGCCGGAACACGCCGAGCACGAGCAGCGCGCGCGCCGGCTTGTCGCCCATGAGCTTCCTCGTGGCGGTCTCTCCCGGCGAGAGCACCACCTCGTCGCCCGCGAGGACGTCCTCGCCGAGCGCCTCCTTCACGCCTCGATACAGGTCCTCGTACGAGGCCGCCTCCGCCTTCGCCGCCGAGCCGAGCAGGTACATGCGGAACAGGGTCGGCAGCGGCTCGCCCCGCTCGTCGGGATTGAGACGCTGCGCCGCGGCGATCGTGACGTCCACCGGGGAGGGCTTGTCCTCTCCTCCGCCGAACCAGGCGCAGCCCGCGGGAAGCGCGGCCGCGAGGCACAGCGCCGCCGTCCCCCAGATCCGTCGTCGCATGCGGATCTCCTGCCACGCTTCCGGGCGTGTGGCAACACGCAACGGCCCCGGGGCCTATGCGGGCTGCGCGCGCGCGTGGTAGCGATGCGGCATGTACTCCCAGTACCTCGTGGACGACGACGCGGGCATCGCCGAGATCGTGCGGGGAGCGAGGCGGGTGGTGATCCTCGGCGCGAAGGGAGAGGACGAGGCCGCGGATGCCGCGTTCATCGTCCCGGAGTTCCTGCGCCGCCAGGGCCTCGAGATCGTGCCCGTCCCGGTCGGGGCGGGCCATCCCGAGGAGATGTTCGGCGCGCGCACCGCCGCCGGGCTCGCCGACGTCCCGCGTCCGGTGGACGTCGTGGACGTGTTCCGGCGATCCCAGGAGGTGGAGCGCCACGTCGAGGAGCTGAAGGCGCTGAAGCCAGGCTGCGTCTGGATGCAGCTCGGGATCCGGAACGACAGGGCGGCGGAGGCGCTCGCCCGGGCCAAGATCCGGGTCGTGCAGGACCGCTGCCTCATGGAGGCGTTCCGCAGCCACGTGCTCGGGCGCTGAGGCGCGGGGCCGGGCGCGGGCACGCGACGGCCGCGCCGGAGAGCCGCCCGGCGCGCCCGATCAGTTCTGGGCGATCTTCGAGCCCTTGAGGATGACGTCCCCCGACGCCTTCACCTGCACCTTCGAGCCCTTCACGACGACGTCGCCGCTCTTCTTGAGCGAGAGCTCGGCCGAGCCGACCTTCAGGATCATCTCGTCCTCGCCCGAGAACGTGACCTTCTTCGCCTTGAGGACGTACTCCTTCTCGGCGGCATGCTGGAGCTTGCCGGCCACGTTGATGGTCAGGTCCTTGCCGACCTTGAGCGTCCTCTTCCCGCCCACCTCCTCGGTGAGGTCCTTGCCCACGAGGAGCGTCCGGCCTCCGCCCACGGTCTCGCTCTTCTTTCCGCCGACGGTCTCGCTCTTCGGGCCGCCGACCTCCTCGGCTTTGAGCCCGCCCACCGCCTCGCTGAGGGCGCCGCCCACCACGACGGAGTACACGCCGCCCACGGTGAGGACCTTCCCGCCCCCGATGCTCTCCACGGACGCGGCGGCGACGCCGAGGGTGTAGGCCTGGCGCACGCTCACCGTCTGGCTGCCGCCCACCGTCTCGGTGTGGCTCCCGCCCACGGTCACGGTCCGGTTGCCGCCCACCGCCAGGGTCTGCTCGGCCACGATGGTGGACGTGTCGTCTCCCTTCACCTCGAGCGACTGGTTGCCGCCGATCTCGCGCGTGCGGTTCGACCCCACCTTCGTCGTCTGGTTCGCGCCGACCTTGCGCGACTCGTCGTTCTCCACGACCGCGGTGAGGTCCTTCTGGGCGTGCAGGAAGATCTCCTCGGACCCCTTGGCGTCCTCGAAGCGAAGCTCGTTCGACCCGTCGCTCCCCGGGCTCGTCGCGGAGCGCAGGGTGCTCACCGTCTTCATGCCCGGGAGGTCCACGGGCGGCGCGTTCATCCCGTTGTAGACCGCGCCGGTGACGACCGGGCGATCCGGGTCGCCGTCGAGGAACTCCACCACCACCTCCTGCCCGATGCGGGGCAGGTACAGGGCTCCCCACCCCGGACCGGCCCAGGCCTGCGCCACGCGGATCCAGCAGCTGCTCCGGTCGTCCTTCTTGCCCTGCCGGTCCCAGTGGAACTGGACCTTGATGCGGCCGTGCGCGTCCGTGTGGATCTCCTCGCCGGCCGGGCCCGTGACAAGCGCGGTCTGCGCTCCGGGCGGCACGGGCCGAGGCGTGCGCCGCTCCGGCCGGAAGGGCACCGCGGCCTGGATGCACGTCGGATGGACGCGGTAGGGATCGTGCTTCCCGGCGCGCGCCGGCGCGCCGAGGACGCCCTCCTGCTCGCCCGAGTGCCGCAGCGCGACGACGAGGTAGCGGTCGTTCAGCTGGGCCACCGGGTGCTCGTCCAGCTCGAAGCGGTGGCCCGGGACGAGCCGGTGCGTCACCCCCGAGCCGCTCTCGACGCGCACGCGCGCCCGCTCCTCCTCGAGCCGGACCTTGACGATCGCCCGGGCCGCCGCCGGATCGACGTAGCCGCCGGGGTACTCGTACCGCTCGAGCTTCGCGTCCGCGGCGGCCTGCGCCCGCGCCGTGAGGTCGAGGCCGGGGCGGAGCGGATCGTAGTCGCGGAGGGCCACGGCCCCCGTCCGGATCTCGAGGCGCGAGGAGAAGGCGTCGAGGAACTCCTCCTCCGCCACGAGGCCGGAGGGATCCCGGTACACGAGCCTCGCCTCGCCGGCGATGTCGGGGCACGCGTCGTTGCCGTCCGCGAGCACCAGGGTCTCGGCGCTGGAGGTGTGCTCGAAGAAGTAGAAGATGCCCACCTCCTCGAGGAGCCGCGAGACGAAGTCGAGGTCGGTCTCGCCGAACTGGACCACGTAGTCGCGCGCCGGGTACGACGCGGAGAGCTTCGCCTTCACCGCCACGCCGCCGCCGGAGAGGACCTCCTGGACGATGGCCGGGATGGTCTTGCCCTGGAAGATCCGGTCGTCGCGGACCTGCGAGAGCTTCCACAGGGTGGGGACGATGCGGATGCGCAGCCGGCGCTTGAGCTCGAGGGCCCCCGCCTCCTCCCAGGCCTGGATCCGCGACACGATGCCGTGGAGGAAGCGGTCGCTGTCGGCGAGGTGGATCGCGAGCGCCGCCTTCTGGCCGAGGAGCTTCGCGGGATCGACGTCCGCGGCGGGCGGGATCGCCACCGTCACCTCGGCCTGGAAGGGCCGCGAGATCTCCTCCTCGGCCTCGAAGGAGGCGACCACGAGGTCTTCCGGCGAATGGGAACCGACCGTGAGCTCGAACCGCACTGGATGCGCCACTTCACCCTCCGTCTAACCGGTGGACCAGGTGTCCTTGTCCAGATCCGGCAGCGTGATCTTCACGTCCCCCTCCTTGGACGAGGGGATGGCGGCGTTCCCGCCGCCGTCGGTCGAGCCCTCCACCACCGAGCCGTCGGGGAGCTCCGCCTTGAAGCGGACGCCGGCGAGGGCGGCGCCGTCGGCCGAGGCGAGCGCCACCTTGGAGACGCCCTTCCCCGCCTTTCGCGCCTTCAGCTCCGTCACCTTGGCCGCGCCCGAGTCGCCCGAGCCCGCCGCCTCCATCTTCACGTTGGCGCCCTTCACCACGAGATCGCCGTCGGCCTTCACCGTGAAGGCGTTCGGGGCGATGGTGACGTCGCCCGACTTCTTCATCGAGACGAGGAGCTTTCCGCCCACCTCGAGGCAGAGCTCGTCGGCCTGGATGCGGAACTTCTTGGCGAGCAGGTCCGCCGGCTCCTTCGACTCGATCTCCACCTTGCCGCCGATCTTCTCCTCGAGGTCCGCCGCCACCTGGACCGCCGTCCTCTCCTTCACCTCGATCTCCTCGTCGCCGCCCACCTTGCGCTCGCAGGCGCCCTGGACGTTCACCTCGCGCGGCCCGTCCACCGCCTCCTTCACGCTGCCGGCCACCGTCTCGACCATCGCTCCGGTCACCGTGACGGTCGCCAGCCCGCCCACCGTCACCGCGAGGACCCCGCCGACGTTGAGCGAGGCGGCGAGCCCCACCGTGACGGCCGAGCCCAGCACCGTCGAGTGGATCTGCGCCGCGCCCACCGTCACCGAGGAGCTCCCGTTCACCGTCTCGTTCTGTCCGAGGGCCACGGTCGTGCGCCGGTCCTGGAGGACCTTCAGCGTCTGGCTCTTGTCCACCCGGCTCCGGTCGTTGGCGCCCACCCGCAGCACCTGGTCCTTCCCGACCTCGATCTCGCGATCCTTGTCGACCTGGAGGTGGGAATCGCGGCCCACGCGGCGGGACTCGTCGTTCTCCACCTCGACGCCGAGGTCGCGCTGCGCGTGCGTGAAGAGGTCCTCGTCGCCCGCCGCGTCCTCGAAGCGCAGCTCGTTCGAGCCGCCGCCGCCGGGAGAGCTCTCGGAGCGGAGCGCGCTCCGGGTCTTCTCGTCGGGCAGGGCCACGGGGGGCGGGTGGCCCCCGTGGTAGAGCGCGCCGACCACGAGCGGCTCGTCGGGATCGCCGCCCAGGAAGCGGACCAGCACCTCCTGCCCGGCGCGCGGAAGCCGCAGCGTCCCCTGTCCCGGGCCGGCCCAGGGCTGGGCCACGCGCACGAAGGCGCTCGCGTGATCGTCCTTCTTGCCCTCGCGGTCCCACTGGAACTGGATCTTGATGCGGCCGTGCGCGTCGGCGTGGATCTCCTCGCCGGGAGGCCCCGCCACCACGGCGGACTGCACCCCGCGCGCGGCCGGCCGCGGCGGCGGCGCCGGCGGCCGGATGGGATCGCCCGCGGGCTGGGCCACGAAGCGGCAGCGGTACGAGAAGGTGCCGCCCCCCACCGCGCCGCGGGTCTCGACCTGCTGCGCCTCGTGGACGGCGCGCAGGATCTGGAGCTTGCCGTCGAGGGAGGGATCCGGGTGCTCGACCAACTCGATGCGCACCCCGGGCACGAGGCGAAGCGAGTTCGTCTCGCCCTCGACCGTGTGGGCCGCCACGCGGGACGACTCGAGCCCGGACTGGGCGAGGCGGCGGAGCTGCCCCGCGTCGGCGTAGAAGAGGTCGTAGTCGTACGCCTCGAGCGACGGGCTGTCCCCCGCGCGCGCCTCGGCGTCGAGGAGCAGCTCCGGGTGGAGCTCGTCGTAGTCGCGCAGGGCGACGCGGTCGGTCCGTACGCGGCGCGAGGCGGACAGGCGCGCGACGTGCTCCTCCTCGGCCTCGGTGTCGGAGGGCGGCCGGAAAGGCAGCGGATCGCCGGGCGCGTCGGGGAAGGCGTCGGGCGCGTCGAAGGCGACGAGCTCGTGGGCATCGGGGCCGTGCTCGAACCGGTACGAGATCCCCTCCTCGCCGAGGAGGCGCTGGGCGAAGGCGAGGTCGGTCTCGCGCCACTGCAGGCAGTACTCTCGAGCCGGGTAGCTGCCGCGGAGGTCGAGCCGCGCCTTCACGCCGCCGTCCTGGAGCACCGCGAGCGCGACGGCGGGCGCGGTCTTTCCCTGGAAGACGCGGGAGCCGCCCCGGCGCGAGAGGAGCGCGAGCTTCGGGACGATGCGGACCCGGTAGCGCGGGCGGAGATCCTTCACGCCCGCGATGCCCACGAGGGCGGCCATGTCCGCGATCCCGTGGACGTCGCGGCCGCTGCCGTCCTGCCAGCGCAGCGCGAGCGACGCGTCCTGGCCCAGCAGATCGGCGAGCTCGATCGGCGCGCCGTCCACGCGCTCGAAGTCGACCTCGAAGCGATACGGCTCGGAGAGCGCCTCCTCGCCGCGCAGCGAGAGGACGCGCAGATCCGCGGCGTCTATGGAACCGATCCGGAGATCGAGAACGGCCCGCCCCTGCCCCGCCATCGCGGCTCCTTCGCGCTTCGGGTCGATAGCATACCCGACGCCCCTGTTCTCTGCCGGTGACCCCCATCACGCGCGCGCCCGGAGACCCGATCGGGTCCGCCGGGCCCGCCGCGGCGCCGGACCGCTAGACTACCCGGAGCGTGGCGCTCGAGATCGAGAACGGCACCCCGTTCGCCTTCGCGCCCCTGTTCGTCGCGGACGAAGAAGGGCGACCGCTGCTCGTACCCCTCGTGAAGGCCACGTTCGCGATCGGAGCGCGGGGGCTCACGCTCGCCGAGGTGCAGCGCGACCCCGTTTTCGCGGGGGAGGCGTACGGCGATCCCGAGACGACGAGCTGGCGCTACGAGCCGGAGGGCTCCTTGCCGAAGCCCGCCACCGACGTCGTGCTCGTGGGGAGCGCGGTGGCGCCGCGGCCCGGCACGGCGGAGATGCTCGTGGCCTTCCAGGTCGGGCCCGTGAAGAAGGGGATCCGCGTCGTGGGCGAGCGGGCCTTCTTCAAGGCACCGGCCGGCGTGGGCATGACGCGGCCCGCTCCCTTCGAGAAGATGCCGCTCGTCTGGGAGCGCGCCTTCGGCGGCTGGGACCGCTCCCATCCCGATGAGGCCCGGCACGCGTGCGAGCCCCGGAACCCGGTGGGCGTGGCCTTCCGGGGAGCCGGAGGCCGCTTCGAGGAGGGGATGCGCGCCCCGAACCTCGAGGACCCGGCCCACCCCTTCCGCGCCTTCGGCGATCGCCCCGCGCCCGTCGGCTTCGGCTTCACCTCGCCCGGCTGGGAGCCCAGGACGAAGCTCGCGGGGACCTACGACGCGCGCTGGGAGAAGGAGCGTGCGCCGCTCCTCCCCGCCGACTTCGATCCGCGCTTCCTCCAGGCCGCGCCCGCGGGGCAGGTGGCGCCCGGGCTCCTGCGCGGCGACGAGCCGGTGGTGGTGAGCGGGGTGAC
>DATDDC010000447.1:0-10044 GCA_036523995.1 Anaeromyxobacter sp. | reverse complement strand
GCGGACGAACCCCACGTCGAGGACTATGCGCCGTCGCCCTGGGACGACGGCCCCGCCGCGCCGGCCACCATCGAGCTCGGCTCCACCTCGGACGGCCTCGACCTCGACGCCGTGGCCGAGCAGTCCGACCTGCGCCCCCTCGTGCCGGAGGGCTCGCGGCCGCCCGCCGCCGCGGCCGCGGGGCCCAAGACCGACGTCGAGGTCTGGCTCTCGGCCGCGAAGGAGCTGTTCTCGCTCGGCGACTTCTCGGGCTCGCTCGAGCTCATCGAGAAGATCCTCCAGCTCGATCCGGACCACGGCGAGGCACGCGACTACCTGCGCCAGAACGAGGCCACCCTCGTCTCGATGTACGAGTCCAAGCTCGGCTCGCTCGCGCGCATCCCCCGGCTCGCCATCAAGCCGGAGGAGGTGATGTGGCTGAACCTCGACCACCGGGCCGGCTTCCTCCTCGCGCAGATCGACGGGACGGTGGACTTCGACTCGCTCTTCGCGCTGTCGGGGCTGCCCCGCCTCGACACGGCCCGCATCCTCGCGAACCTCATCGCGGACGGGGTCATCACGAGCTGATCGACTGCAGGCTCCAGGCTTCAGGCTACAGGAACGGCATGAGCGGCGAAGGCGGGCGCGCGGACCGCTCGGCCACCAGCCTGGAGCCTGGAGCCCGCAGCCTGAAGCCTTCGCGGACCTCGGTAGATCGCGCCTGAGTTTTCTGGTACGTGGGCGGTCCCATGAGCCGCATCTACAAGTCGCTTCCGCCCAAGGGCACGGCCCTCGGCATCGCCTTCAGCGGCGGCCTCGACACCCGCTGCGCCGTCGCCTGGCTGTCCGAGCAGGGCATGGCCGTCCACGCCTACACGGCCGACCTGGGCCAGCCCGACGAGGCCAACCCGGCCGACATCCCGCCCATCGCGCTCCGCCACGGCGCCGTGAAGGCGCGCCTCATCGACTGCCGCGACGCCCTCGTGCGCGAGGGCCTCGCCGCCATCCAGTGCGGCGCGTTCCACCTCTCCTCGGGCGGCAAGAAGTACTTCAACACGACCCCGCTCGGCCGCGCCGTGACGACCACGGCCATCGTGCGGGCCATGCGCGAGGACGGCGTGCACGTCTTCGGCGACGGCTCCACGCACAAGGGCAACGACATTCAGCGCTTCTACCGCTACGGCATCCTCGTCGACCCCGAGCTGCGCATCTACAAGCCCTGGCTCGACCAGGCCTTCGTCTCCGCCTTCGGCGGCCGCAAGGAGATGAGCGAGTACCTCGAGCGGCGGAAGCTCCCCTACAAGATGGGGACGGAGAAGGCGTACTCGACCGACGCGAACGTGCTCGGCGCCACGCACGAGGCGAAGGACCTCGAGCGGCTCGACACCGGCATGCGCATCGTGAGCCCGATCATGGGCGTCGCCCACTGGAGGCCCGAGGTGAAGGTGGCGACCGAGGAGGTCACCGTGGCCTTCGAGCAGGGGATGCCCGTCGAGCTGAACGGCAGGCGCTTCGGGTCGCTCTACGAGCTCTTCCTCGAGGCGAACCACGTGGGCGGCCGCCACGGCCTCGGCATGAGCGATCAGATCGAGAACCGCGTCATCGACGCGAAGAGCCGCGGCGTGTACGAGGCTCCCGGGATGGCGCTGCTCCACCTCGCCTACGAGCGGCTCCTCTCGGCCATCCACAACGAGAACACCCTCGACATGTACTTCTCGCTGGGCCGGCGCCTGGGGAGGCTCCTCTACGAGGGGAAGTGGTACGACCCGGAGGGCATGATGCTGCGGGAGGGCCTCACGCGCTGGATCGCGCCCGCGGTCACCGGGTCGGTGACGGTGGAGCTGCGGCGCGGCGACGACTGGACCTTCCTCGACACGAAGGCGAAGTACATGAGCTACGCGCCCCACAAGCTCTCCATGGAGCGCGTGGAGGAGCCCGCCTTCACGCCCGAGGACCGCATCGGAGCGCTCGAGCTGCAGAACCTCTCCGTCGGCGACAACCGCGAGCTGCTCCTCCATCACCTGGAGGCGATCCGCGCGCTGGGGAGGGGAGCGGGCGGGCCGAACATCGCCGCGCTCCTCGGAACGCGCGAAGACGACGAGAAGTGAGCCGCGCTCGCGGCGCGATCAGATCGGATCGAGCGCGACGTGGACCAGCGCGACCGGCGGGCAGGGCGCGCAGCAGGAGGTCGCGTCGGCGAGGGTGCTGCCGGCGCGTGAAGCGCCGGCCCCTTCGCCGCACCCGATGGCGTCGCGGTCACGCGGCGGGCGGCCGCGGATCGAGCGGGTCCTCCCCCTCGCCCTCCAGCTCCTGATCCCGCCGCCGCGCGTACGTCGCCTGCACGAAGTCGATGAGCCGGTCGAGGTAGCTCGTGATGGGCGGGCACTGGATGCCGGTGCCGTCGAGCAGCTCGAGCAGGTTCCGGCAGTTGTAGATGGCGAGGTGGTTCACGTACTCGAGGGCGGGCCGGTGCGAGCCCACGAGCCGGTCGAACAGGGGAAGCTGGAGGAGGCCCTGGAAGAGGCGCGTCGGGACGGAGACCGGCGGGAGCTTCTTCCCCGCGCGCTCCGCGATCATCTCGTAGACGCGCCGGGCCGAGAGCGGGGACGGATCGACGAGGTGCACCGTCCGTCCGGCGCCGGCCGGGCTCTCCGCGACGGCGCGGGCGGCCTCGACGACGAAGTCCACCGGCACGACGTTGAGCGGCGCGACGGCGTCGCCCGGCAAGGGCAGGGGCACCGCCAGCGGCGAGGCCACGAGCAGGATGGCGAGCGCGTACGGTCCCTCGAACCGGTCGATCTCGCCGGTGCGGGAGTCGCCCACCACGATGCTGGGGCGGAGCACCGTCGCGGGGATGTCGGCCTGGGCGCGGCGGACGAGCAGCTCCGCCTGGAACTTCGTCTCCTCGTAGGCGTTGTGGAAGCGCTGCCCCATGGCGAGCTCGTCCTCGAGGATCACGCCCACCCGGTCGCCGGAGACGTACGCCGTCGAGAAGTGCGAGAAGCGCCGGAGGCGCCTCGCCGACAGGGCCAGGTCGAGGACGTTGCGCGTGCCCTCGACGTTCACGCGCCGCATCTCGGAGCGGCCTGCCCCGAGGTGGCTCCGCGCCGCGAGGTGCCAGACGTCCGTGACCTCCTGCGCCAGCGCCTTGAACTCCGCGCCGGAGAGGCCGAGGTGCATCTGCTCGAGGTCGCCCTCCACGACCTCCGCCCGCGCGCTCCCGACGGCGGCGAGGTCCTCCCGCGCCGCGTGCGCGTTCTTCGGCTGGACGAGGAGCACGAGCCGGTCCCGCCCGCGCAGGTCGCCGGCGAGCCGGCGCACGAGCCGCTTCCCGATGAACCCGGGATAGCCGGTGACGAAGTGGACGCGCTCCGACGATGCCATCCCTGCGGTCAATAGCGCACGGGGACGGCGTTGGGAAGCTTCCGCCCCGCGCCCCGCCGCAGATCGGCGAGCAGGCGATCCGCCTTGGGCCCGAGGTCCGCGGGCGCGCCGGTGTTCTCCACGACGAAGTCGGCCCGGGCGGCCTTCTCGTCGATGGGGAGCTGCGCGGCGAGGCGCGCCTCCGCCTCGGCCGGGGCGAGCCCGTCCCGGGCCTCGAGCCGCGCGCGCTGCACGGCCCGCGGGACCCAGACCACCACGACCGAGTCGAGGTCCCGGTCGAGCCCGACCTCGTACAGGAGCGGCACGTCGTAGAAGGCGAGGGGATGGCCGGCCGCGGCGAGCCGGGCGGTCTCCGCCGCCATGGCGGCCCGCACCGCCGGGTGCGTGATGGCCTGCAGGCGCCCTCGCGCCGAGGTGTCGGCGAAGACGACGGCGCCGAGCTTCTTCCGGTCGAGCGATCCGTCGGAGGCGAGGACCTCGCTCCCGAACACCCGCGCGATCTCGGCGAGCGCGGGCGCGCCCGGAGCGACCGCGGCCCGGGCGAGGGCGTCGGCGTCGATCACCGCCGCGCCGCGCGCCCGCAGCGCCTCGGCGAAGGTGGTCTTCCCGCTGGCGATGCCCCCGGTGAGCCCGACGACTCGCAAGCCTCACCGCCTTTCGCCGGCCTCGACGCCGAGCTCCGGGCGCGGCGGGGGCGCGGGCACGAGCGAGGCGAGCGGAGCCGCGGCGCTCACTTCCCCGCGCCGGAGGCCTGCGGCGCGGCCTGCGAGGGGCTCGCGGCGTGGCCCGCCGAGTCCTGGGCGCCGCTCGCCTTCTGGGAGCCCTTCGCCCCCGGACCGAAGGTGAGCGCCTCGACGGTGCCGTCCTTGCCGAAGTACACGGTCACGCCGGCCTGCGGGTACACCCAGACCTTCTGGAACGTGTCCTCGACGAAGGTGCGCTGGGGCGGCTTCCCGTACGTCCCCTCGATCGAGTCCTGATCGAGCTGCGCGGTGAGGAAGATGGTGATCTCGAGGACGACGCCCTTCTCGTCCAGGTGGAACTGCGCCTGGCGCGTGCCCTCGAGCGCCTGGTCGCCGTAGTACGCGAGGATGAGACGTCCCGGCCGCTTCGTCTTCGTGGTCGGCTCGCCGAAGCGGTCGAGGACCTCTTGCTGGGTGCTCGCCCCCGGCGTGATGCCCTTCCAGGTCCGGGCCGAGGCGAGAGCCGGCATGAGCGAGGCGAGGAGGAATGCGAGCCGGACGAAGCGCATGCCGCATTATACTCCGGCTCCCGTGGCACACCCCCGCCAGAGAGCCGCCGTCCTCGCCGCCGCCTTCGCGCTCGCCGCGCCGGCGATCTCCCGGCCCGCCGACACCGTGGGTCCCGAGACGTGCCGCGCCTGCCATCCCTCCGCCTACGACGCGTGGCTCGCCTCGCCGCACGCGAGGGCGCGCGAGGCGCTCCCCGAGCGGAGCCGGAACGAGCCGCGCTGCCTCTCGTGCCACGCGCCGGACGCGCAGGACGGGCTCGTCGGCGTGAGCTGCGAGGCGTGCCACGGGTCCGGGCGCGCCTACGCGGCGCCCTACGTCATGCGGGACGCGGAGCTGGCCCGCGCCGTCGGCCTCCAGGACCCGGGCCCGAAGACCTGTGCGGCCTGCCACACCGAGTCGACCCCGAGCCTCGAGCGCTTCGAGTACCAGCGGAAGCTCGCGCTCATGCGCCACGGCAAGGAGCCCGCGGGAGCGCCTCCGCGGCCGGTGGCCACACCTCCCCGGAAGGCTCGCTAGGTGGCCGTCCAGGTCGTCTCCGCGGAGTTCGCGCGGACCGCGACGCGCCCGGAGGAGTGGCCGCGCGGGCCGGTGCCGGAGCTCGCCTTCGTGGGGCGCTCGAACGTGGGGAAGTCGTCGATGCTGAACGCGCTGGCGCGGCGGAAGGGTCTCGCCCGCGTGTCGTCGACGCCCGGCCGCACCCGGGCGCTGCAGTTCTTCGACGTCGCCTACCGGCCCACCCCGGCGGCGCGGCCGCGGCAGGTGCGCTTCTGCGACCTGCCGGGCTACGGCTGGGCGAAGGTCTCGAAGGCGGAGCGGGACCGCTGGGCGGCCATGATCGAGGACTACCTGCGGCAACGCGACGTCCTGCGCGCCGTCGTGCTCATCGTGGACGCCCGCCACCCTCCCGCCGAGAGCGATCACGACGCGCTCGCCTTCCTCGGCGCCGCCGGCAGGAAGGTGGTGGTCTCGGCCACCAAGATCGACAAGCTCCCCAGGACCCGCCGCGGCGCGGCGCTCCGCGCCATCGAGCAGGAGCTCGGCCTCGGCCCCGGCGAGGCCGTGCCGTTCTCGGCGGTGGAGGGCACCGGCTCCGACGCGCTGTGGGCCCGGCTCGCCTCCGCGGCCGGAGACGAGCCGGATCCCCCCGCCCCCTAGATCAGTGCCCCGGCGTGCCCGGTACGCCCACCTCGGCGCCGAGATCGCGGAGCTCCTGGGCCGCCTTCCCGCGGTTCTTCCACGCCTCGTTGAGCGCCGCCCGCATCTCCTCGCCGCGCTTGGGCGCGAACATGAGCCCGAGCCCGGCCCCGACGAGCACGCCGATCGAGAAGAGTCCGAGACCGGTGAAGAAGTCGCCGGCCGGTGTCCGCTCCTCGAGCCCCAGGCGATCGAGGATCGCGTCGCGATCCATCCAGCCTCGCATCGCCTTCCAGTTCATCTTCATCGTCTTTCCCTCCCGACTCTCCGGGTTCGCCTAACAGGGTGTGCATCGAGAGGTGCGGCCACGATCACCCGCCGGGGCGACCGCCGACTCGCGTGGTCACGCCCGCCGTCTCGATGAGCCGGGGAGCGGGCGGGCGCCGGGCCACCGGGAGGAGCTCGAGCTCGACCACGAGCGGCAGGTGGTCCGAAGCGCGGCGGGCCAGCGTCGTCCGCACGACGTCCACGGAGCGCACGGCGAAGGCCCCGTCGACGTAGCAGTGATCGAGGCGCAGGAGCGGAAAGAACGCGGGGAAGGTGGGGGCCTCGTTCCGGACCGCCAGGGCGCAGTCGACGAGCTGCCGCCTGAGCCAGCGGGGGACCGCCGAGCGGTTGGAGAACGAGTTGAAGTCGCCCACCAGCACGAGCGGGTGGGAGAGAGCTGCGTCGCGCAGGATGCGCCCTTCCTCGGGGCATCAGCCGCGGCCGCGGGCCTCCAGCTCGCCGAGCAGCCGCTCGAGGCGGCGCTCTTCCGCCGAGACGTCGAACCCCGCGGCGCGCGCGCCGTCCACGACCGCGAGGCAGAAGGCGAACAGCGAGAGGTGCACGCGGTCCGGGCGCTCGCCGGGGTGATCGAGGAGGAAGTGGCCGAGCTGGGCCTCCGCCGCGGCGAGGTCGCGGAAGCACACCGCCCTGGGGAGGCCGTCGAGCGGCCCGGTCGCGGCGGTGGAGGGCGCGAAGGCCACGCCCGGATCCGAGAGCGCGATCTCGGCGCCGTCGTCGCGGAGCACGGCGAGGTAGGGCCGCCCGGTGTCCTCGTCCGTGCGCTCCTCCACCGCCGCCACGCCCGCGAGGTCGAGGTGGAGCGCCTTCCCCGAGAAGACGTCGAGGAGGGTCGACGAGGCCGCGTCGTAGAGGGCGCTCGCGGGCCGCTCGCGCGCGAAGCGCTCGAGGAGGGCGCGCTGCGCCGCGCGATCCGGGGCAGGGGCCGTCACCCGGCCGGCTCCGTCCAGGAGACCGCGACCACGGTGAGCGAGGTGGGCCCCGCGGGCCGGACCACGCGAGCCGTGTCGCCCTCGCGCCGTCCGAGCAGGGCCCGGCCGAGGGGCGCATCCACGCTGATGAACCCGCGCGCCACGTCGAACTCGTCCGGCCCGACGAGCCGGTAGGTGCGCTCCTCGCCATCCTCGTCCTCGACGGTGACCCAGGCGCCGAAGAAGGCCTTGCCGTCGGGGTGGGGCTTCGGCTCCACCACGGTGAGGGCGTCCATCTTCTCGGAGAGATGCCGCAACCGGCGATCGAGCTCGCGCAGCTTCCGCTTGCCGTAGATGTACTCCGCGTTCTCGCTGCGGTCGCCCAGGGCGGCGGCCGCCTCGACCTCGGCCACGATCCTCGGTCGCTCCACGGTCCAGATGCGCTCGTGCTCCTCGGCGATGCGCCGGAAGCCCTCGCGCGTGATGTAGCGAACGGTGGACACGCTCGGCCTAGTGAATGGCTGCGGGGACGCGTCCTGTCAACGAGGGATGCGGCGGGGAGCCCTTCCGCTTGCGCGGGCCGACCGCGCCGGGTTTTACTCGAATCCACCGGGGAGGCGGAGCCGATCCATGGCGGATCGCTACATCTACGCGGTTGCCGTCGAGGCGTTCTTCCTGCGGGCCATGGCAGGACGGCTCGACGCCGCCGCCAAGGCGCGCCTGCGCGAGGCGGGGATCGCCGTCGACCAGCCGCTCCTGTCCGTCTACCCCGCCGCCGTCTTCCACCGCGGCGTGGCGATCGCCGCGGAGGCCATCCACCTCGGAGCGCCGGCCGACGAGGCGCAGTTCCGGGCCGGCCGCGATCACATCGACGCGTTCATCGAGTCGTACCCGGGCAAGATGATGGCGGCGCTGGCGCGCCAGATCGACCCGCGCACCATCCTCGAGTACACGGCCACCTTCATCCGGCTGGGCAACAACTTCACCGAGACGAGGGCGCGCACGCTCGCGCCCACGCGGGTCGAGCTGTGGATGAACGACGCCGGCGGGGTGCCGGGGTTCTACCGCGGCATCCTCCACCGGGGCCTGGAGGTCGCCGCGGTGAAGGGCGTCTCGGTCGCCATCGTGCCGCCCGGCGCGCCGCCGCCCGCCGCCACGTTCGACGTCTCCTGGACGGGGCGCTGAGTCGCGGCGCGAAGCTGGCGCGAGCGGAGGCGGGCGGGCTAATCTCGCGGCGCGTGAGGATCTCCGAACTCCTGAAGTTCGCGCGCGAGCGCGGCGAGCCCGTCTTCTCCTTCGAGTTCTTCCCCCCGAAGACCGACGAGGGCGTGCGCACGCTCTTCGAGACCGTCGAGGCGCTCCGCCCGCTCGGCCCTGCGTACGTGTCCGTCACCTACGGCGCGGGCGGATCCACCCGGACGAGGACGGTCGACCTCGTGAAGCGCCTCAAGCGCGACGCCGAGGTGGAGGCGATGGCGCACGTCACCTGCGTGGGCGCCTCGCGCGAGGAGATCGCCTCGGTGCTGGACGAGGTGGCCGAGGCCGGCATCCAGAACGTCCTCGCGCTGCGCGGCGATCCTCCGCGCGGCCAGACCGAGTTCGTGCCGCACCCCGAGGGCTTCCGCTACGCGAGCGAGCTCGTGGCCTTCATCCGCTCGCGCCCGGACCGCTGGAGGTTCTGCGTCGGCGGTGCCGCCTACCCCGAGGGGCACGTGGAGACGCGCGACCTCGTGCAGGACCTCCGGAACCTGTCCGCGAAGGTGACCGCCGGCGTCGACTTCCTCGTGACGCAGCTCTTCTTCGACAACGAGAAGTACTTCGGCTTCGTGCAGCGCGCCCGGGCGGCGGGGATCGGGCTCCCCATCATCCCGGGGATCATGCCGTTCACGAACGTGGAGCAGATCGAGCGGTTCACGGCGATGTGCGGCGCGTCCATCCCGCCGCCGCTCCGCGCCGCCATGGAGGTGCGGCGGGCCGATCCCGACGCCGCCCGCGAGCTCGGCGTGGCCTACGCGAGCCTGCAGTGCGCGGACCTGCTCCGGCGCGGCGCGCCGGGCATCCACTTCTACACCTTGAACCGCTCGCCCTCGACGCGCGCCATCGTGGCGGCGCTCCGGGCGAGCGAGCCCTGGCGCGGGTAGGCCCCGCTCGGCGCTCAGCGGGAGCGGCGCCGGCGCGAGCCGCCGCGGCCACCTCGCCGGGACTTCGGCTGCCCTGCCTTCCGGCGCAGCTTGTTGACGGTGCGGGCCGCGATCTCCCTGGCGCGGCGGATGCTCGCGCCGCGGCTCTTCGCCGACCGCTTGATCTTCTCGTACTGCCGCTTCCGCTTCGGGCTCTTCACGCCCCTGGGTGGCATGCGTGTACCTCCTCGGCTGGAAGGTGGGTCGCCGGGCGCCGCGCGGCCGCGCGCGTCCTCCGTGCTCACCGGCGGGGCGCGTCCTTCCCGGCCACCACCGTCCAGGGCCGCACCCGCCAGGAGGTGACGAGCCCGTTCGCGACGTACGGATCCTCGCGCACGAACGCCTCCACCTCCGCGGCCGATCCCGCCTGGAACACGAGGAGCGCGCCGTCCGGCGGATCGAAGGCGCCCGCGAGGAGGAGCTTTCCCTCCTCGGCGAAGCGCTTGCCGAGCGCGAGATGGGCCGCGCGGAACTGCTGCCGGCGCTGCACGTAGTCGGGGACGACGTCGTAGAGGAGCGCGAAGTACATGACGGCTCTCCGGAGCGAGTGGCGGCGGAGATCCGAACGGACACACCGAGCCCACCCGCGGCGGTAAGCTTGGCCCATGGACGCTTTCGGCGGCAAGGTGGCCCTCGTCGTCGGCGGCTCATCCGGGATCGGCCTCGAGACGGCGAAGCGGCTCGCGGCGAAGGGGGCGCGCGTCATCCTGGCTGCGCGGCGCGAGCCCGAGCTCGCGCGGGCCGCCGGCGAGGTCGGGCCTTCGGCCTCGACGCTGCGGTTCGACGTCTCCGATCTGGACGCGGCGGCGGCGCTCCCGGCGAAGGTCCGCGAGGCCCAGGGCCGGCTCGACTGCATCG
>DATDDC010000446.1:0-27748 GCA_036523995.1 Anaeromyxobacter sp. | reverse complement strand
AAGACGCCCGCGGGATCGGCACCCGGCCTCGTCGAGGGCGGGCGCGGCATGGGCTCCGGCGTGGGCTCCGCCGGGCGCACCGCGGGATCGGTGGGCTCGACGATGTAGTCCGGCGAGATCTCCTCGGCGTCCCCGCCACCGCCCATCGCGGCGGCGAGCGCACGCGAGAGCTCGCCGCGCGCGCCCTCCCCCGGCGGCAGGATGGCGTCGACGTACGCCGCCACGTCCGAGTGGGAGGCGACGGTCCCGGCGGCCACCACGGCCTCGACCAGGGCGGCCGGCGAGGACGGCGCGTACGGCGCCGCGCCGAGGCCCCGGGCCACCGCGGCCGCGAGCACGGAGGAGACGCCCGCCTCCTCGAGCGAGGACGGCGGGCTGCCGGGCGGCTCGCCCGCGAGGCACTCGTGCAGCACCGCGGCGAGGGCGCGGACGTCGTCGGCCGGCTCGGCTGGGGCGCCGGTGCCGAAGCCCATCACGAGCGCCCCGCCGTCCTCGCCGACGAGGATCCGCTCCGGCCGGATGGCGCCGTGCACGAGCTTCTTCCCGTCGCCCGCGTCGAGGGTGTGGGCGCGGCCCACGGCGCCGCAGGCGTCGATGGCGACGCGCACCGCGACGTCCGGCGGGAGGCGCCCGCCCGCATCGAGCAAGGCGCGCAGGTTGGTGCCGGGCCGGTGCGTCTCGACCACCACGAGCCCGTCGTCGAGGGTCTGCGTGCCGAGCACCGGGACGGCGGAGGGATGGTGGAGCCGGCCGGCCGCCTCCACGTCGCGGACGAGGGCCGCGAGGCGCGCCGGATCGTCGAGCACGGCGTGCGGCACGTGGGCGAGCACCACGGCGTGGGCGTCCGCGCCGGATCGGTCGATCGCGAGCACGCGGCGCCACTCGCCGTGGGTGGGAAGCGGGGCGACGACCGTGAACCGTTCGGGGCGAGACACGGGCACCGATGGTACACCGGGTCGCGCGACGCGCCAGGGGCCCTTCTCACCCGGGGCCGGGATGGGCGCGGCGAACCATGAAAACCGAAGCCTCCCACACGTGGCGCCCATGCGGGCGCCCGGCTACCATGCGCGCGTGCCGCGCTTCCGGGCCGTGGTCACGGACCTCGACAACACGCTCTACTCCTGGGTCGACTACATCGTCCCGAGCCTCGAGACGATGGTGGCCTCGCTCGCCGCGACCACGGGGCTCCCGCGGGTGCGCATCGTCCAGGCCCTCAAGGCCGTCTACTCGAAGTACGAATCGAACGAGTATCCCTTCGCCATCCAGGAGTCCGGCATCTTCGAGCCGTACGAGGCGGACTTCGACTCCTTCAACGCGCTCGTGCTGCGGCCGGCGCGGGAGGCCTTCCGGGCCGCCCGCGACAAGTACCTCAGGCCCTACCCCGGCGTGCGGGAGACGCTCGACGCGCTCCGGTCGCGCGGGCTGCGCGTCGTCGGCCTCACCGACGCGCCGCGGAACGCCGCCGAGCTCCGGCTCAAGCACCTCCGCCTCGACGGACACTTCGATGCGCTGTACACGCTCCCCGGCTATCCCCTCCCCGAGAACGTGGATCCCGAGATCAAGCGGAAGGAGGAGGCCGGTCACTACCGCTCGAGGACGCCGGTGGTGGAGCTGCCGCACGAGGCCGAGAAGCCGAGCGCGGGCGGGCTCGGCCGCATCCTCCAGGACTTCCGCCTGCGCGGCCCGGAGGTCGTCTACGTGGGAGACAACGTGAAGAAGGACATGCCCGTCGCGGAGGCGTGCGGGGCGCTGGGCGTCTGGGCCGAGTACGGCACCTACGTCTCGGGCGAGTACCGCGAGCGCCTGGCGGTGATCTCCGCGAAGTCGGTGACGCGGCGCCACGTCGCCGACGAGACGCCCCAGCGCTGGCCGCTCGCCATCTCGAGCTTCGCGCAGGTCCTCGAGGTCGTGGACGGAGCGCGCTGGCAGCGCCCGCTCGCCGCGGCCCGCCGGCCCCGGAGGCGCCGGTGAGGATCCGCGCGCGCTACGACGACCTCGCCGGGCGAAGGGCGCTCGTCACGGGCGCCTCCAGCGGGATCGGCCTCGGGATCGCCGAGGCCTTCCTCGAGCAGGGCATGAAGGTGGCGGTGCACCACCGCTCGAACCGGGCCGCGGCCGAGGCGCTCGCCGCGCGCTTCCCCGGCCGGGGCTTCCCGGTGGGCGCCGATCTCGGCACCGAGGCGGGCTGCGTCTCCTGCGTCGCCGATGCGGCGCGGGCGCTCGGCGGGCTCGACCAGATCGTCCACTCCGCGGCGATCTGGAACGCGGGCCCCGCCGGCGAGATCTCCTCTGCGCGCCTCGAGGAGATCTTCCGCGTCAACGTCTTCAGCGCCTTCTACCTCGTGCGCGAGGCCCTTCCGCTCCTCGGCAAGACCGGCCGCGGCAACGTGGTGTTCATCGGCTCGACCGCGGGGCAGCGCGGCGAGGCGGGCCACGGCCACTATGCCGCCACGAAGGGGGCGCTCCAGTCGCTCGCCATGAGCCTCGCCGTGGAGCTCGCGCCGGCCATCCGCGTGAACGTCGTCTCCCCGGGCTGGATCCGGACGCCCATGGCCGACGCGGAGCTCGCCTCGCTCGGCGCGGACATCGCCGGAGCGATGCCGAACCGGCGCGTGGGCGAGGTGGAGGACGTGGTGCACGCCGTGCTCTACCTCGCGAGCGAGGCCTCGGGCCACCTCGTCGGCCAGGACCTCGGCGTCTCCGGCGGCGCGCTCCTCGTCGTGCCGCGCGGCCAGATCGTCGCGAAGAAGCCCTGAGGAGGGGGGATGAGGTTCCGCCACCACGTCTTCGTCTGCGAGAACCACCGGGACCCCTCGGACCCGCGCGGCTCGTGCGGCGCCAAGGGCAGCGAGGCCATCCGCGACGCGCTCAAGGAGGAGCTCGCCAGGCGCGGGCTCAAGGGGAAGGTGCGCGCGAACTCCGCCGGCTGCCTCGACTCCTGCGCCGACGGGCCCACGGTGGTCGTGTATCCCGAGGGCGTCTGGTACGGCCACGTGCGCGTCGAGGACGTGCCGGAGATCGTGGAGAGCCACCTCGTGAACGGCGTCCCGGTCGAGCGGCTGCGGATGAAGAAGTACGACTAGGGGGTGCGCCTCGATCCAGGGGGGCGCTCGCATGCTCGACTTCTCGCTCGTGGGGCTGGAGCCGGATGCCTGTCACACCGTCGTAGACGTGGGCGCCAATGCCGGCCAGTTCCTCTTCGCCGCGCTCGGTCATTACACGGCGCCGCGCTGCCTCGTCGTCGAGATGCTCCCGGACCTCGCCGCGCGGCTGCGCGACGATCCGCGGCTCGCGGATCGCCGCCGCTTCGTCGTCGTCCAGGCTGCCGTGGGCGACCGCGAGGAGGAGCGGCCGGTGCTGCGCTCCGTGCACTCGGAGGCCTCGTCGCTGCTGCCGCTGCGGCGGGAAGCGGCAGGCCTGTACGGCATCGACCTCGAGCAGTTCGAGGCCGGAACGGTCCAGGTGCGCACGCTCGACGCGCTGTGCGCGGAGCACGGCTTCGGGGAGGTCGATCTCCTGAAGATCGACGTCCAGGGGTACGAGGAGCCGGTGCTCCGCGGCGCCCCCCTCACGCTGGTGCGCACCCGGCGGCTCATCATCGAGGTGGAGTACGTCCCCGTGTACCAGGGCCAGACGCTCGTCGAGGGGATCCGGGCCGTCGTCGAAGGGGCCGGCTTCGAGTACGTGTGCAACGTCACGGAGTACCGGTCGCGGGAGGGGAAGCTGCTCCACGCGGACGCGCTCTTCCGGCGGCCTGGATGAAGGAGGCGGGGATCGTCGCCCGATCAGTTGACGAGCGGCCGCCTCCCCCGCAGCACCGCCAGCACCTTGCGGACGTCGGCGGCGTCGGGCGCCGAAGGCATGCGCGCGAGGTACGCCTCGAGGTCCTGCGCCGCGGCAGTGCCGCCGCCGAGCCGCGCCGCCACGAGCCCCCGATCGCGCACCGCCTCGATCTGGCCCGGCGAGACGAGGAGGATGCGATCGAGCACCGCGAAGGCGCGGACGTCGTCGCGGCGCTCCACGTAGATCCGTTTCAGGTTCTGCAGCATGCGGGAGAGGATCTGACGCGGCGCCACCGCCGTGAGGTAGCGCCGGTCGAGGTCGCGCCCGCCGGCGCGCGCGCGGTATCTCGCCACGCACTCCTCGGCGGAGAGCATCTCGCCGCCGTTGAACGCGTCCACGAACACCTCCGGCCCCATGGGCGAGGCGTACTTCACGAGGAAGTGGCCGGGGAAGCCGACGCCCTCCAGAGCCAGCCCGGCGCGGCGAGCGACCTCGATCCAGATCACGGAGAGGCTGATGGGGATGCCGAGCTTCCGGTCGAGCACCTCGTTCAGGAACGAGTTCCGCGGGTCGTAGTAGTCCTTCTCGTTGCCGCGGAGCCCCTCCTCCTCGTGCAGCACGCGTCGCAGCGCGCTCAGGGTGGACGCGGCCCGGAGCGGCTCCGGCACGAGCCGCCGCGCGCGCTCGGCGAGCGCGTCCAGGCGGACGAGGTACTCTTCCATGTCGAGCGAGGGGTACTCCTCGAGGGCGATGGCGAGCGCCGCCTCGTCGAGGGGCAGCGGGTCGCGCTCGAGGAGCGCGGCGAATCGGGCGCGGGCCTTGCTCTCGAGCGACGCGGTCATGGTGCGCGAGCGGCGTCCCCGCCGCGGCCGGGTTCGCCGCGGGTCCGGCGGCGCTCGACCCGGGGACGAGCATGAGCCGCATCCTGGCGCGATCGCGGCGTCCGCGCCAGCGTGCCTTTCTCGCTCGCGAGCCCGCCGGGGCCCCTCCGGAGAGGCGCCTTTTCCAACGGGTCGGACGCCTTGTAAGATCTCGAAGCATGGGAACCGCGAGCGTGGACCCGGGGACCGCGAGCATGGCGCTCGCCCTCCTCGAGGAGCTGGTCACGTACCAGCGGAAGAAGGTGCGCGAGATCGCCTGCCGCATCCACCCCGGCCTCACCGACGCCGACATCCGCAACATCCGGGCCTTCGCGGACGTCTACCAGGACCCGGCGTTCCAGTTCGAGGAAGGGCAGCTCGCAGGCCTCGTCTCGGCGCAGATCGCGCTCAAGGCGCGCCTCGTGGCCGCCGCTCTTCCGCAGAGCTAGCCGGCGCGGAGCGACCGCGGGGCCCTTGACGGGGCCCGGGCCCTTCTCTACATTCCGGCCCCTGCCGCATTCCCCAGTAGCTCAGTTGGCAGAGCAGCGGACTGTTAATCCGCTTGTCCGTGGTTCGAGTCCACGCTGGGGAGCTGGAGCGAAACGAGGGGGTTACGGGGAGACCGTAACCCCTTCTTCGCCTTTGTCGAATCGATCCAGGCCGGCGTCGGAACCGACCAGGCGCGCAGCCACGCGAAGCCTTGCACACCGCCCCCGTCGACCGAGATGTCACGGCAGCGCGCCGCGTCTTCCTCCGCCAGCGATTCGCCTTGAAGCGGTCATGGAGGGGGAGGGCCCTTCGGCAGCGTCAGGAGCGAGAGGACCAGGAACCCGACGATCAGGCCGAGCGGAACGATCCAGGCGACGGGGCGCAGATCGCTCGTTGGAGTGGCCGCGGGAAGGCGGCGGTCCGGCGGGCGCAGCGCCCAGGACGCGAGCGTGATGGCGGCGAAGATGAACGGCACCATCCACTTGCCGGCGCCGTCGCCCATCAAGAAATGAGAGGCGGCCGCTCCCGAGTAGTTGAAGATGGCGCCGGCATACGCCCATTCCTTGAGCCGTGGAAAGCGCGGAACGAGGAGCGCGCAGGCGCAGGGGAGCTTCCAGACCCCGAGGATGAGCAGGAGGTAGTACGGGTAGTGGAGGTGGTCGAAGACGCCGCGTACGTACTCGATTCTCAGCAGGTCCCACATCGATCCGGCGACCATCTCCCAAGCGACGATCGCCGTGCACGTCCAGTAGCCGATGACACGTATCGAGAGGCGGCCTCGACCGGAAGTGGGTGAGCCATCCAACGCCGCGTCGTGTGCCATCGGAGCCGTCTCCTTCGTCGGGTGGTTCGCCGCCAGTCACTCCGGCTTCCACTCGCCGGCCACCTGTCGGGTCGCAACGTTCAACCGGTTGTAGACGTTGGTGAGCGAGATCGAGAGAAGCAACGCCGACAGCGCTGCCTCGTCGTAGTGCCGGGACGCCTCGTTCCAGACCTCGTCGGGCACCGGGTCCGATGCGTCGCTGAGCCGGGTGACGGCCTCGGTGAGCGCGAGAGCGGCGCGCTCCGCGTCGGTGAAGTACGGCGCGTCCCGCCAGGCCGCGACCGCGGAGAGACGCTCGTCGGATTCGCCCGCCTTCCTGGCGAAGCGAGTGCCCATGTCGACGCAGCAGCTGCAGCCGTTGATCTGGCTCGCCCGGAGATGAGAGAGCGCGAGGGTCCTGCGCGGAAGGCCACCCTTCTCGGTCGCAGCCTGCAGCGCCTGGATGGCCTGCATGGCCTCGGGAATGATCATCGCGGGGTTCTTCATCCGTGCTTGCATCTGTTTTCCTCCGTTGTTTCAATGGGTTGACGACCCCGTGCGACGCGAGAGCAGCTCCGTCACATCGGCCCCGTCTCGCTCGTCAGCGCCATGACGGATCGGGACGAAGGAATGTGACCGCATGAGCGAGAACGGCTGGCTGGCGAAGAGATTCGAGGAGAACCGCGCCCACCTGCGGGCCGTGGCCTACCGGATGCTCGGCTCCTGGAGCGAGGCGGACGACGCCGTCCAGGAGGTCTGGCTCCGCCTGAACCGCTCCGATGCCGGCGAGGTCGAGAACCTGGGCGGATGGTTGACGACCGTCGTCGCCCGGTTGTGCTTGGACATCCTGCGATCGCGCAAGTCGCGGCGTGAGGAGCCCCTGCCACCGCACGTCCCCGAGCCGACCGTGAACAGCAGGGATGCCGGCGAACCGGAAGGTGAGCTGACGCTCGCCGGCTCGATCGGCCCCGCTCTGCTCGTCGTCCTCGAAACGCTGGCACCTGCCGAACGGGTCGCCTTCGTGCTGCACGACATGTTCGACATTCCGTTCGAGGAGATCGCCTCCATCGTAGGTCGGTCGCCGGCGGCGGCGAGGCAGCTCGCGAGCCGTGCTCGACGGCGGGTTCGAGGAGCACCTGTCCCGGGCAGCGACGTCGCTCGGCAACGCGAGGTCGTCGGCGCCTTCCTCGCCGCCTCGCGCGATGGCGACTTCGATGCCCTCGTTGCGGTGCTCGCTCCCGACGTCGTGCTGCGAGCCGACGAAGTGGGCGTCCGGGCGGCTGCGGCCAGAAAGTGGGGCGGGGCACCGAGCCTGTCGAGCGAGATCCGGGGCGCGCCGGCGGTCGCGGAAACGTTCAGGGGTCGGGCGCGCGGCGCATCGCCGGCGCTCATCGACGGCAGCGCAGGGGCTGTCTGGGCGGTGCGTGGACAGCCGCGTGCCGCCTTCGTCTTCAGGGTCGAGCTCGGCAAGATCACCGAGATCGAGCTGGTCATGGACCCGGCGCGGCTCTCCGAGCTCGACATCGAGATCGAGGCGACCTGAACCTACGCGGCCGCCTGCCCGATCAGCTCGGCGAGGCGGGCGAGGCCGGGACGGAACGTTCTCGGCGAATCGCTGCGGACGCCCGCTGCCGTCTCCCGCCCTGCCCTAGTCGCCGTAGAGCCGGATCCCGGCGGTGAAGAGCGCGAAGTCCACGAGGCGCGCGCTCCCCCGGACGCCGAAGTGCAGCGTGATCGGCTTCTTGAAGAACGCGTCCGCCTGCGCCTCCGAGAGGCCCTCGCCCTGGATGAGAGCGCTCCTGCTGATGAGGCCGCCGATGCACTCGCGGGTGAGGATCATCTGCTTCTGGGCGCGCTCGTCGACCGCGAGGCTGCGATTCTCGCGCCAGGTCGGCAGCGCCACCTCGAACGAGCCGCCGAAGGGCAGGCCGGTCGCCGGGTCGATCAAGGTCGGATCGTTCAACACCTCGTTCTCGATGCGGACCGTGACGGTGGCGTTGAACGCGGCCGACGGCGCAAACGCGCCGGTCGTGTTGTTGAGCTGGAAGGTCACGAGGGGCGTCAGGGAGTGGCAGACGATCGAGTGCGTGGCCTTCGCGGGCAGCTTGATGACGGACAGCTCGGTCTCGTCGAAGCCGGTCGTCGAAGGGGCCGGGCTCAGGACGATGCAGCGGTCGTTCGGCGCGAGCGGGTTCGCCGGATCCGGCGTGCAGTCGGGCTGGAAGAGGACCTGCGAGGTCTGCGACACCCCGATGTAGGTGACGTTGCGGCCGAACGAATCGACGTCGCCCACGTCGTTCACGGTCACGCCCGCGGGGCTCACCTTCGCCGCCGCGGCGGCGGGCGCAGGCCTGAGGACGTCGCCCTCCTGCGCCTTCGGAGCGCCCCACGCGCTCGACGTATTCACGAACAGTGCACCCAGGCAGCACGAGATCGGCATCAGCTTGCGCATGCGCTCTCCCCCAGAGGAGCGTTTGCTTGCTTGCCCCCCCTGCGGCGCATGCTATTTCCCCTCGCCGAGCGTGAACAACGGCGAAGACGGGTGCTGCGGCGGCCGCGCTCGAACGCGGCCGTCCCACGATCGTGGCTGCGCGAGGTGCTGGCGCGACCATGAGGGCCGCCTCGCGGCGCCTCGGCCGCGGGACCGCACCAATTCGAGCCCATCTCCCCTGCCGGGACGCCCGCGCAGGCCCGCCGGGACCCACCCTCGAACGGCCGGCCCTTTGCGCTGGCCTTTCACGCACCCGGGGTCTATGTCACTCCGAGTGAGTCTCTTCTGCGACGCGATCCGCGCGCGCTCCCTCCTGGAGTTCGACTACCACGGGCTCCATCGGGTCGTGGCCCCGTACTGCCACGGCGTTTCCACTCGTGGTGTCGAGGTGTTACGCGCGGTGCAGGTGCGGGGCTCGAGCGCCTCGGGCGGGTTCGGGTTCGGCAAGCTCTGGCTCGTGCCCGACATCGTCGCGCCGCGAATGACGGACGAGACGTTCGTCCCCGACGATCCCCACTACCACCCCGACGATCGCGCGATGAAGACGATCCACTGCCGGATCTGACCGCGGAGACGGGCGTCCTCCGCGGCGCCTCGAACCGCCCCCTCGCGGGTCAGCGCCGGATGGCCTTGGGGTCCATCCACAGGACCTCCCAGTGGTGGCCGTCCAGGTCGTAGAAGCTCCGGCCGTACATGAATCCGTGATCCTGAGGGTCGCCGGCCTGCTTTCCGCCCGCCGCGATGGCCTTCTGCACGAGCTGGTCCACCTCCGCGCGGCTCGTGCAGGAGAGCGCGAACATCCCCTCGGTCTGCCGGCTCGTGTCGCACGGCTCCCGCTTCGTGAACGTCCGGAAGAAGGGCTCCGTGAGCAGCATCACGTAGGCCTCCTCGCTCACGACCATGCAGGCCGCCTTGTCGTCCGTGAACTGCGGGTTGAACTCGAAGCCGAGCGTCGAGAAGAACTGCTTCGCCTTCTTCAGATCGCGGACGGCGAGGTTGACGAAGAGCTTCCGGGAATTCGCGGCCATGTCTCTTCTCCTTCGGGAGGTTCCCGTTCGTCGGGCTTCGACGCTTGGACGCCGGCGACGACCGGGACTCATCGGCGCTGCCCAACGGGGGACGAGCGGAGCGGCGCGGCGGGCCCGGCCGGCGAACGTCACGCCGGCAGGCGCGAGGGCAGGCCGAACATCGGGAAGAGCGTGTCGGTGTCGCGGAACGCGTTCCACGCGGCGATGCGGTCGCCCGCCAGCTCGAGCACGATGAGCGCCCACGGCTGGTAGCTGCCGTCGGGGCCGTTGTGGCGATATTGCCCGAAGGCGGGCGAGCCGCAGGCCGCCGCCGGGAGGAGCCGGGAGCCGCGGCAGCCCGAGCCGCGCCCCAGGAGCCAGGCGCGGATCGCCTGGGGGCCGCGCAGCCACAGCGTGTACGGCGGCATGGAGAGCGTCGCGTCCTCGTGGAGCAGCGACACGAGCGCGTCCATGTCGTAGCGGAGGAACGCGTCCGCGTAGCGCTCGACCACCTTCGCCTGCTCGGGGGAGAGCGGCTCCGCGGGCTCTGCCACCGCCCGGGTCTCGAGCGTGGCCCGCGCGCGCTGGACCGCGCTGTTCACGGCGGCCACCGTGGTGTCGAGGCTCTCCGCCACCTCCACCGCGGACCAGCCCAGCACCTCGGTGAGAAGCAGCGCCGCGCGCTGCCTCGGGGGCAGGTGCTGGAGCGCCGCCACGAACGCGAGCCGGACGCTCTGGCGCAGGACGGCCAGCTCCGCGGGATCCGCGTCCGCCGGGATCGCCCGGGCGTCCGGGATGGGCTCGAGCCAGTGCGTCCGCGGGAGGACCTCCAGCGGATCGTCGACCGTCCCGGCCGTCCCCGCCTCCATGGGGCGCGCCCGCCGCGAGCGCTCCGCGAGCATGTCGAGGCACACGTTCGTGGCGATGCGATGGAGCCACGTCCGCAGCGAGGCGCGGCCGTCGAAGCGGTCCAGCGCGCGCCAGGCGCGGACCATGGTCTCCTGCACGGCGTCGTCCGCATCCACGGCCGAGCCCATCATGCGGTAGCAGTGCCCGGTGAGGGCCGTGCGGTGGTCCTCGAGCTGCGCGGCGTCGGGCGGCATGTCGCTCCCTCTCCTCCGGGTGCGCGGAACGAGCCCCGGCCGTCCGAGGCTCGCTCCGCGCGCGCGTCGACCTCGCTAGTGGGCCGCAGGATGCTGCTGCGCCTCGATGGTCCTGCGGGTCTCCTCCTCCTGCTTCCGCAGCTCGGGGGTGAGCTGGGCGCCGAAGTCCTCCGCCTCGAAGATCTGGCGGATCTCGACCTCGCCCTCGCGGAAGGGCGAGCGCTTCACCCAGTCGATCGCCTCCTCCAGGTCCTTCACCTTCCAGATCCAGAAGCCCGCCACGAGCTCCTTCGTCTCCGTGAAGGGGCCGTCCGTCACGGTCCGCTTCGCCCCGGAGAACGCCACGCGCGCGCCCCTCGAGCTCGGCTGGAGCCCCTCGCCCGCGAGCATCACGCCGGCCTTGGCCAGCTCCTCGTTGAACTTCCCCATCTCGGCGAGGATCTTCTCGTCCGGAAGGACGCCCGCCTCCGAGTCCTTGTTCGCCTTCACCAGCACCATGAATCTCATCGTCGTCTCCTTTGGGTCCGCAGCCGGGACTCCGGACGCCTCTCGACCGGATGCGATCCCTGGCTCTACTCACGCGACGCGCGAGCCTCCGCGAGATCGACATCGGGGAGGGTCCCTTCGGGGCTACGCCGCCGGGGGCGGCGCGAGCGAGCGCCCCACCGCGGGCGCGCCTGGAAAAAGAGCGCTTGCACCTCCGCCCGGGCCGCGTCCCGCGGACGGATCAGGGGCCGGTGGGGCGCAGGTCGTCCTCCACGAAGGCCCGCACCACGGCGTCGAAGTCCGCGTCCCCGCCGAAGCCCAGCCGCCGCGCCCGGCTCGCGTCCCAGGCGCCGGGCCAGCTCGACACGATGCGCTCGACGAGCGCGTCGCGCTCGAAGCGCACGCGCGCCGCGACCTCGGGGCCCGCCACGCGCTCGAGCGCCGCGATCATCTCGGCCACCGTCACGGAGAGGCCCGGCAGGTTCACGGACCGCACCGTCCCGAGCGCGGACGAGGGAAGCTCGTGGCCGAGGACGAGGCCCTCGACCGCCTTGCGCGGCGAGAGCAGCCACAGCCGCGTCTCCGGCGGCACCGGACAGACGGCCTCCATGCCGGACAGCGGCTCGCGGATGATGCCGCTCGCGAACGACGACGCCGCCCGGTTCGGCTTCCCCGGCCGCACGCTCACGGTGGGGAGCCGCAGGACGCGCCCGTCCACCCATCCACGGCGCGTGTAGTCCTGGACGAGCAGCTCGCCCATCGCCTTGGCCGCGCCGTACGACGACTGCGGGCGGAGCGCCGTGTCGTCCCCGACCGCGGCGGGCAGCTCTCCCCCGTAGACCGCCACCGAGCTCGTCGCGACGAGGCGCGGCGGCCGGGAGAGGCGCCGGCAGGCCTCCAGGAGCCGGCGGGTCGCGTCGAGGTTCACGCGCATCCCGAGATCGAAGTCGGCCTCGGCCTGGGCGCTCACCACCGCGGCGAGGTGGAACACCGAGCTCGTCGAGGCGTCCACGAGCGACCGGAGGACGGCCTCGTCGGCGACGTCGCCGCCCACCGCCTCGACGCGCGGGTCCTCGAAGCCCTCGGCGGGCGCGAGATCGAGGAGAACGAGGCGCTCGATCCCCTCCTGCCGCCCGTCCGGCCCCGCGAGGGAGCCTCGCGCCAGCAGCGCCCGCGCGAGCCGCCTGCCCAGGAACCCCGCGCCCCCCGTGACGAGCACGTTCATGAAGGACCCCTGCCCTACTCCTTCACCGCGCCGGTGAGGCCGGACACGTAGTACTCGACGAAGAACGAGTAGAGGATGGCCACCGGCAGCGAGCCGAGGAGCGCGCCCGCCATGAGCGAGCCCCAGTGGTACACGTCGCCCTCCACGAGCTCCGTGATGACGCCCACCGGCACGGTCTTCACCTCCGACGACGACACGAAGGTGAGCGCGTAGATGAACTCGTTCCAGGAGAGCGTGAACGCGAAGATGCCGGCGGAGATGAGCCCGGGCACGGCGAGGGGGAGGACGATCTTGCGCAGGATCTGCAGGCGGCTCGCGCCGTCGATGAGGGCGCACTCCTCGAGCTCGAAGGGGATGGAGCGGAAGTAGCCCATGAGCAGCCACGTGCAGAACGGGATGAGGAACGTCGGGTACGTGAGGATGAGCGCGAGGCGCGTGTCGAAGAGCCCGAGGGAGAACACCATGGTGGCGAGCGGGATGAAGAGGATCGACGGCGGCACGAGGTAGGCGAGGAAGATGCCCATCCCCACGTAGCGCCAGCCTCGGAAGCGGAGCCGCTCGATCGAGTACGCCGCGAGCGCGCTCGCGAAGAGCGAGAGGAACGTGGAGGTCACGGACACGAGCACCGTGTTCCAGAGCCAGCTCGGGTAGCTCGTGTCGAAGAGCAGCTTCTTGATGTGCGCGAGCGTGGGGTGGACCACCCAGAACGGGCTGTACGTCCGGTAGTCGTAGAGCTCCGCGTCCGGCTTCAGCGTGGTCATCGCCATCCAGTAGAACGGGAACAGGAGGACGAAGAGGAACGCCAGGAGCGGCAGGTAGAGCGTCACCACCCGCCGCGGCAGCGAGACGAGGTACTCCTGGCCGACCGCCTCCGCCTCGCTACGCATCGCTCCCTCCCTGCTGCCACTTGCGGCGCTGCAGCCCGAACCAGGAGATGAGGATGGCGGCGAGGAGGAACGGGATCATGGCGCCCGCCAGCGCCGCGCCCTCGGCGAGCTGGCCGCCCGGGATGGCCCGCTGGAAGGCCAGCGTGGCCATGAGGTGGGTGGCGTTCATGGGCCCGCCGCGCGTGATGACGTAGATGAGCTGGAAGTCGGTGAAGGTGAAGATGACCGAGAAGGTCATCACCACCGCGATGATGGGCGTGAGGAGGGGATACGTCACGTGGCGGAAGCGCTGCCACGACCCCGCCCCGTCGAGCGTGGCCGCCTCGTAGAGCGAGGGCGAGATGGTCTGGAGCCCGGCCAGGAGCGAGATGGCGACGAAGGGGATGCCGCGCCAGACGTTCGCGGCGATCACCGAGGCGCGCGCCAGCACGGGATCGCCGAGGAAGTCGATGTAGTGGTGGATGAGCCCGAGCCGCACCAGCGTCCAGGAGATGATCGAGAACTGGCTGTCGTAGATCCACCAGAAGGCGATGGCCGAGAGCACCGTGGGCACGATGAACGGCATGAGCATGATCGCCCGGACGAAGGACTTGAACGGGATGTTCCGGTTGAGGAGCAGGGCCAGCCACAGCCCGAGCCCGAACTTCACCGCGCTCGCCACCGCCGTGTAGATGAAGGTGTTCCACACCGACAGCCAGAACACCGAGTCCCGCAGCAGGGACGCGAAGTTCTCGAGCCCCACGAACCGCCCGCTCCGCCCGATGGTCGTGTCGGTGAACCCGAGCCACGCGCCGAGGCCGAGAGGATAGGTGAGGAACACGACGAGGAGCGCCGCGGCCGGGAAGAGGAAGACGAGCCCCAGCACGTTGCGGTCGTTCTGCACCCGCGAGAGAAGGCTCGTCCCCGAGGTCACGTGGGCTCCCAGCCGGCGCGCGCAGGAGAGACCCGGCGCGCGCCGGGCCCGAGCGGCGGTCAGATCTTGTAGTACCGGAGCGCCCGCTTCTCGGCGCGCTCCACGGCCGCCTTCGGCGTCTGCGCGCCGGTGGCGGCCTCCGCCACCATGTCGATGAGGACGCAGTCGGCCATCACGGCGGCCGACGCCGCCCCGAGCTTGTAGGCGTAGCCGTTGTCGAGCATCCCTCCGGCGAGGTCGCGGAAGATGGTGTGCTTGGGGTCGACGGTCCACACCGTGCTCTTCTCGAAGGCCTTGAGGGGACCCGAGACGTAGCCGATGGCGGCCTTCATCCAGGCGTCGTACTGGTCCCACTCCCACATGAAGCGCAGGTACTCCCGGGCGGCGTTCGGGTACTTCGAGTGCTTGAACAGCATCGCCGAGGTGATCTGGTTGAACTCCGTGCGGCGCCCCACCGGGCCGATGGGGAAGTGGGCGTGGTTGATGTCGGCCGCCATCTCCTTCAGCTTCGGGTCGGTCGAGTTCTTCGCCGCGTAGTAGATGGAGATGCCGTTGTTGGTGAGGCTCACCTGGCCGTCGATGAAGGCCTTGTTGTTGTTCGGGTCCAGCCAGGAGAGCGTGCCCGGCACGAAGGTCGGGTAGAGCTCCTTCGCGTACTCGAGCGCCGCGATCGTCTCGGGCGAGTTGAGGGCGACGTTGCCCTTGTCGTCCACCATCTTCCCGCCGTGGGTCCAGACGAGCCAGTGCACCCAGTCGTTCCCGTCGCCGACGGCGTGGCCGAGCGCCATGCCGGCCGGCGTGCCCTTGGCCTTGAGGGCCTGGCAGAGCTTGAGGAAGCCGGGCAGGTCTCCGGGGACGCCGTCGAAGCCCGCCGCCCGGACGTGGCTCTCCCGGTAGGTGAGGAGGTTCCCGACCACGCCCAGCGGGAGGGCGATCCACTTGCCGTCCCGGGTCCCGTAGCGGCGGCAGATGTCGTACCAGCCGCCGTACTTCTTGCCGAGGTAGCTCGCGAGCTCGGAGAGGTCCAGCAGCTTGTCGGGATACTGGAAGGGATCGTCGTACCACCCGATGATGATGTCCGGGCCGCTGCCGACGTTGGCCGCCACCGCCGCCTTGGGGCGGACGTCCTCCCATCCCTCGTTGTCGACGCGGACCTCGACGCCGGTCTTCTCCGTGAACTTCTTCGTGTTCTGCATCCACATGTCCTCGTCGCCCTGCACGAACCGCTTCCAGCGCAGGACCCGCAGCTTCGCGCCCTTCTCCGGCTTGTAGGAGAGGTCCGCCGCCTCGGCCCGGCCGACGAGGCTCGCGCCGAGCGAGACCCCGGCGGCGGCGCCGGCGGTGGTCTTGACGAATTCACGTCGGGTCATCTTCGACATCGTGTCTCCTCCTCGGGTGGATGCTTCTCCTCGGGTGCCTGCTGCGCCCTTCGCCGGCCTCGGGCCGGCTCGCCGTGCTGGGTGCTTCACGCTCAGATGCGCACCCCCGTCACGGCGTCGAAGAAATGCGTGCGCTGCGGATCCGGCGCGAGCCGGATCTTCTGCCCGGGCCGGAAGTCGTGCCGCTCGCGGAACACGGCCAGGAACTGGCCGCCCGCGACGCGGGCCACGATCTGCGTGTCCGCGCCGGTCGGCTCGACCACCGCGATCTCCGCGGGGAGCCCGGCGCCGTCCTGGACGAGCGCGAGGTGCTCGGGGCGAGCGCCGCACACGACCTCCTGCCCGTCTCGCGCCCGCAGGGCGGGGGCGGCCACGCGCGCGCCGTCCCCCAGCTCCACCCAGGCCTCCGAGCCCTCCTTGCGGTGGATGCCGCGCAGGAAGTTCATGGCGGGCGAGCCGATGAAGCCCGCCACGAAGAGGTTGGCGGGCCGGTCGTAGAGCTCGAGGGGAACGCCGATCTGCTCCACGCGCCCGTCGTGCATGACCACGATGCGGTCGGCCATGGTCATGGCCTCGATCTGGTCGTGGGTGACGTAGACGGAGGTCGTGGCCAGCCGCTGGTGCAGCTCCTTGATCTCGGTGCGCATCTGGACGCGCAGCTTGGCGTCGAGGTTGGAGAGGGGCTCGTCGAAGAGGAAGACCTGGGGATCGCGCACGATGGCGCGGCCCATGGCCACGCGTTGGCGCTGCCCGCCGGAGAGCTGGCGCGGGTAGCGATCGAGCAGCTCGCCGAGCCCCAGGATGCGCGCGGCCTTCCCCACGCGCTCCTCGACGACGTCCTGGGGCGCCCGGGCGAGGCGGAGCGCGAAGGACATGTTGTCGCGCACCGTCATGTGCGGGTAGAGCGCGTAGTTCTGGAACACCATGGCGATGTCGCGCTCCTTCGGCGGCGTGCGGTTCACGACCTTGCCGCCGATGGCGATCTCGCCCGCCGAGATCTCCTCGAGCCCGGCGATCATCCGCAGGAGCGTCGACTTCCCGCAGCCCGAGGGGCCCACCAGCACCACGAACTCGCCGTCGGCGATGGAGACGTCCACCCCGTGCAGGACCTCGGTCTTCCCGAAGCTCTTGCGGATGCCCCTGATCTCCACCGCCGCCATGTCCTGGCCCTCGCATCCTCCCGCCGGCCCGCCCGTGGGCGTCGCGCGCGCGGTGCGTCCGAACCCTCCGGCCGCGGTGCACTCTAGACCGTCAAGTTGTATGATGACAATACCACTCGATGACGGCCCCTCCGCCCTCCCTCGACCGCCTGGCCGGCGCGCGCAGCCTCACCGATCGCGTCGCGGAGAAGCTCGCACGGCTGGTCGAGCGCGGCGACGTCACGCCCGGGTCGCGCCTTCCGACGGAGATGGACATGGCGGCGCGGTTCGGCGTGAGTCGCACCGTCGTGCGCGAGGCGGTGGCCCGGCTGAAGTATGCGGGCGTGCTCGCGTCCCGGCAGGGGAGCGGCGTGTACGTACGGCAGGCCGGCGCGGCGCCGCACTTCCGCATCGAGTCGGACCCGCAGGACGTCTCCGTGGCGTCGGTGCTGGAGATCGTCGAGCTCCGTCGAGGCATCGAGGCGGAGGCGGCGGCGCTCGCGGCGGAGCGCTGCACTCGGAAGGACCTCGCGGCGATCCGCCGCGCCCTCGCCGCGCTGAAGCGCGAGGAGGCGGCCGGCCGGGACGGCGTCGAGGCCGACATGGAGCTCCACCGCGCCATCGCGCGGGCCTCGGGGAACCGCCACTTCCCCGTCCTGTGGGACTTCATCGGGCAGTTCCTGCGCGGAGCCATGCGGGCCACGCGCGCCAACGAGTCCGCGAACCCCGACTTCGCCGCGGAGGTCCGCGCCGAGCACCAGGCGCTCGTCGACGCCGTGGCGAGCCGCGATCCGCCGGCGGCCCGCGCCGCCGCGCTCCGCCACATGGACAGGGCAGCGGCCCGCATCCGCGCGGCCGGGCCCGCGTTCTGGCGCGGCGAGGCGGCCCTCTACACGCGGAGCCTGCAGGGGGCGTTGATGCAGGGGGGCACGCCCCGCGACGATGGAGGCTCCGGGCGCGGGCGAAAACCGCGCCCGCGCCTGCGCTCCGCGAGGAGGACCGCACGATGAGGACGCCCCTGCGACAGTCCCGGAAGGTCGGCGTCATCGGCCTCGGCTCCATGGGGCTCGGCATGGCCCGCGCGCTCCTGCGGGCGGGCTTCGAGGTCCATGGCTGCGACGTCCGCCCCGAGGCGGTGGAGGCGATGGTGCGCGACGGCGGCCGCGCCGCGGCGTCGCCCGCCGAGCTCGCCTCTCGCGTCGACGACGCCATCACCGTCGTCGTGAACGCGGAGCAGACGGAGGAGGTCCTGTTCGGCGCCGCCGGGGCGGCGCGCGCGATGCGCCCCGGGTGCGCGATCGTGACGAGCGCCACGGTCCCGCCCGACTACGCCGCCGGCGTGGGCGAGCGCCTCGCCGCCATGGGCCTCCTTCACGTGGACGCGCCGATCTCCGGCGGAGCGGTCAGGGCCGCCGCCGGCCAGCTCTCCATCATGGCCTCCGGCAGCCCCGCCGCCTTCGAGCGCTGCGGCCAGATCCTCGAGGCCCTCGCCGACAAGGTCCACCGGCTCGGCGACGCCTCCGGCCTGGGCTCCAAGGTGAAGATGGTGAACCAGCTCCTCGCCGGCGTTCACATCGCGGCGGCGGCCGAGGCCATGGCCTTCTGCCTCAAGGAGGGCGCCGACCCGCAGGCGACCTACGACGTCATCTGCGCCAGCGCGGGCTCCTCGTGGATGTTCCAGAACCGCGTGCCCCACATCCTCGCCGGCGACTACGCCCCGCTCTCCGCGGTGAGCATCTTCGTGAAGGACCTCGGCATCGTCCTCGACGCCGCGCGCCAGCTCGAGCTCGGTCTCCCGCTCACCGCGGCGGCGCACCAGCTCTTCCTCATGGCGGCGGCGGCCGGGTACGGGGCCGAGGACGACGCCGCCGTGGTGAAGGTCTTCCCCGGCGTGAAGCTGCCCGGGCCGAAGAAGGCGTGACATGGCGCCTCTCCTCGGCTGCATCGCGGACGACTTCACCGGCGCGACCGACCTCGCCGGAATGCTGGTCCGCGCCGGGATGCGGACGGTGCAGACCGTCGGCGTGCCCGCGGCGGCGCCCGAGGGCGTCGACGCGATCGTGGTCGCCCTGAAGTCGCGCACCGTCCCGGCGAAGGAGGCGGTGGAGTCGTCCCTGGCCGCGCTCCGCTGGCTGCGTCGGGCGGGCGCGAGCCGCTTCTATTTCAAGTACTGCTCGACGTTCGACTCGACCGACGAGGGGAACATCGGGCCCGTGGCGGACGCGCTCCTCGCGGAGCTGGGCGCGGCGTTCACCATCGCCTGCCCCGCCTTCCCCGAGAACGGCCGGACCGTGTTCAACGGCCACCTGTTCGTGGGCGAGGTGCTCCTCTCCGAGAGCGGCATGCGGAACCACCCGCTCACGCCCATGACCGACGCGAACCTCGTGCGCGTCCTCCGGCGCCAGACCCGCCGCAGGGTGGGCCTCGTGGGCCACGCGGCGGTCGCGGAGAGCGCCGCGCGCATCCGCGAGCGCTACGACGAGCTCCGCCGGGCCGGCGCCGGCATCGCCGTCGTGGACGCCACCTCCAACGCGGATCTGCTCCGCATCGGCGCGGCCTCGGCCGACCTCCCGCTCGTCACCGCCGGCTCGGGCCTCGCCCTCGGCCTCGTGCCCGCGTACGCGGAGGCCGGGCTGTTCCGGCTCGCCGGCCGCGCCGACGCCCTCCCGCCGTCGAGCGGCTTCGCCGCGATCCTGGCGGGGAGCTGCTCGGTCGCGACGAACGGCCAGGTCGCCGCCGCCCTCGAGGCCGGGATGCCCGCCTTCCGCCTCGACCCCGTCCGCCTGGCCGAGGACGCGAGCGCCGCCGCCTCCGCCGTCGCCTGGGCCGCGCCGCTCCTCCCCCGCGGGCCGGTCCTCGTCTACTCCACCGCGGAGCCGGATCGCGTGCGGGAGGCCCAGGAGCGGCTCGGCCGCGACCGCGCCGGCGCCCTCGTGGAGGAGGCGCTCGCCACCATCGCGCGGGGCCTCGTCGAGCGCGGCGTGGGCAAGCTCATCGTGGCGGGCGGGGAGACCTCCGGAGCGGTGGTGAGCGCGCTCGGCGTCGGCGCGCTCCGCATCGGCCCCGAGGTCGTGCCCGGGGTGCCCTGGACCTCCGCGCTGGGCGGCCGGCCCCTCTCGCTCGCGCTCAAGTCGGGCAACTTCGGCGGGCCGACCTTCTTCCTCGACGCCTGGAGCAAGCTCGCATGAGCGAGGCGCGGTTGCGCGAGGAGATGTGCACGTTCGGGCGCTCGCTCTTCGAGCGCGGCCTCACCTCGGGCTCGAGCGGGAACCTGAGCGCGCGCCTCGACGACGGGTACCTGGTCACGCCCACCGGATCGTCGCTCGGGTCCCTCGATCCGGCGCGGCTCTCGAAGCTGGACGCGGGCGGGCGGCTCGCCTCGGGCGATCCGCCCTCCAAGGAAGCCTTCCTGCACCGCGGGATGTACGAGGGGCGCCCCGCCGCCCGCGGCATCGTCCACCTTCACTCCACGTACGCGACCGCCGTCTCCTGCCTGCCCGACCTCCACCCGGCGGACGCCATCCCGCCGCTCACCCCCTACTTCGTCATGAAGATCGGGCGGCTCCCCCTCGTGCCGTACCACCGCCCCGGCGACCCCGCCCTGGGCGAGGTGGTGCGCGGGCTGGCCGGGCGCCACGCGGCCGTGCTCCTCGCGAACCACGGCCCGGTGGTGTCGGCGGCGTCGCTCGAGGCCGCGGTGCAGGCGGCCGAGGAGCTCGAGGAGACGGCGAAGCTGTTCCTCCTCCTGCGCGGCCTCTCCCCGCGCGCGCTCACGCCGGAGCAGATCGAGGAGCTGCGCGTCGCCTTCGAGCTGGAGCTGTGACCGTCCCCTCGCACGAGAGGTCCCCATGCCCCGATTCGCCGCCAACCTGTCCATGATGTTCGGCGAGGTCCCCTTCCTCGATCGCTTCGGCGCCGCCGCGGAGGCGGGGTTCGAGGCCGTCGAGTTCCTCTTTCCCTACGAGCACCCGCCCGAGGAGATCGCGCGCCGGCTCCACGCGGGCCGGCTCCGGAACGTCCTCTTCAACCTGCCTCCCGGGAACTGGGGAGCGGGCGAGCGCGGCATCGGCGCGGTGCCCGGCCGCGAGCGCGAGTTCCGCGACGGCATCGCCACCGCGCTCCGCTACGCCGAGGCGCTCGGCACCCCCACCCTGCACGCCATGGCGGGGTTCGTCCCCGCCGGCGTGGACCGCGCGCGGTGCCGCGCCACCTACCTCGAGAACCTCCGCCTCGCCGCTCGCGAGACCGCGGCGAAGGGCCTCACGCTCGTCATCGAGCCCATCAACACGCGCGACATCCCCGGCTACTTCCTCGACACGCAGGCCGAGGCGCACGCGCTGCGCGAGGAGGTGGGCGCGCCGAACCTCAAGGTGCAGATGGACCTCTACCACGCGCAGATCGTCGAGGGCGACGTGACGGTGAAGCTCCGCCGCTGGATCGAGCACGTCGGCCACGTCCAGATCGCGAGCGTGCCGGACCGGAACGAGCCGGACGTCGGCGAGCTCTCGTACCCGCACGTCTTCCGCGTGCTCGACGAGCTCCGCTATCCGGGCTGGGTGGGCTGCGAGTACCGGCCGGCCCGCGGGACGCTGGCGGGCCTGGGCTGGTTCGAGCCGTACCGGCGGCGGGCGTGATGGCCGCGGCGCTCGGCCTCCTCGTCTCGGGGCCCGGCACGCTCTCGCCGCACGAGGCGCTCGGGCGGCGCCTCCAGGGTCCGCGGCGCTGGCTGCCGCTCCCCTTCCAGCCGCGCGGCGTGCGCGTCGCGAAGCTCCTCGAGCAGGCGCGGCGAGGACGGCCCGTCCGGGCCGCACCGGGCGGGCCCCGCCGGCATAGGCTCTCCGGCGAGGGGAAAGGAGAGGGCCGTGCTCCCTTCGCCGCGAGCCCGCCCGTCGACGTCCGTGCGCCCCCCGCCGCTCGGGCCCGGCGAGGCCGCTCCGGAGGCGCGGAGCCTCCCCGCGCTGCTCGAGGCGAGGGCGGCGGCGCTCGGGGCGGAGACCGCGCTCCTCGCGAAGCAGGAGGGCCGCTGGCAGGAGATCTCGTGGTCGGAGCTGGCGCGGCGCGTCCGCGACGTCGCGGACGGCCTCGACGCCCTGGGCGTCGAGCACGGCGATCGGGTCGCCCTCCTCTCCGAGACGCGCCTCGACACGATCGTGGCGGACCTCGGCGCCATGGCGGCGGGGGCCATCTCGGTCGCCATCTACCAGACGAGCACGCAGCACGAGGTGGAGCACGTCCTCCGCCACTCCGGGGCGATCCTCGCCTTCTGCGACGGCGAGGCCCAGGTCCGCAAGGTGCGCGAGGTGCGCGGGCGCCTTCCGCGGCTCCGGGACGTCGTCCGCTTCGACGGCGCGTCGGGCGACGGCACCGAGCAGCCGCTCCTCGCGCTCGAGGCCCTGGGGCGGGCGCACGGTCACGACCACCCCGGCGATCACGCCGAGCGCCTCGCCGAGATCGAGCCGGACGACCCGGCGGCCATCGTCTACACCTCGGGCACGACCGGCGCGTCGAAGGGCGTCGTGCTCACGCACGGGAACTGGCTCTACGACGCCGCCGCGGTGGCCTCGCTCGACACGGTGCGGCCGGACGACCTCGGCCTCCTCTTCCTGCCCATCGCGCACGGCTTCGCGAGGCTGGTCCTCGCGTCGTGGCTCTACACCGGCGGGCGGCTCGCGCTGGCGGAGTCCGTCGAGAAGGTGCTGGAGAACGCCGCGGAGGTCCGGCCGACCTTCCTCCCCGCCCCGCCCCGGCTGTACGAGAAGATCTTCGGCGCGGCCGTCGCGAAGGGCGCGAGCGAGCGCGGCCTCCGCGGGCGGCTCTTTCGCGCCGCCATGGCCGGCTTCGACCGCTGGGCCGCCGCGCAGGACCGCGGCGAGGAGGTGCGCGACGCCCGGCTCCTCCTCGCCCGCGCGCTCGTCTTCCCGCGCGTCGGCCGGGCCGTGCGCGAGCGGCTCGGCGGCCGGATGCGGGCGCTCGCCTCGGGCTCGGCGCCGCTCTCGCCGCGGGTGAGCCGGTTCTTCGAGGCCATCGGCCTGCCCATCCTGGAGGGCTACGGTCAGACCGAGTACTCGGCCGCCGCCACGGCGAACCGCCCCGGCGCGCCCCGCCACGGCACGGTCGGGCCCGCCATCCCCGGCACGGAGATCCGCATCGCCGAGGACGGCGAGATCCTGCTGCGCGGCCCCGCCCTCATGGCCGGCTACTGGGACGACCCCGACGCCACCGCCGAGGCCATCCGGGACGGCTGGCTCCACACGGGCGACGTGGGCGTTCTCGAGCCCGGCGGGCACCTGCGCATCACCGACCGGAAGAAGGACGTCTTCAAGACCTCCGGCGGCAAGATGATCGCACCGCAGCAGATCGAGCGGGAGCTGCTCGCGGCCGAGCCGCTCATCGGCCACGCCCTCGTCCACGGGCACGCGCGCCGGTTCGTCTCGGCGCTCCTGACGGTCGACGCCGCGGCGGCGCGCCGCTGGGCCGAGTCGGCGAGCGTCGCGGTGACCGAGCCCTTCCATCGCGACCCCGCGGTCCGCGAGCGCATCGGGCGGGCCGTCGAGGCCGTGAACCGGGAGCTGCCGCGCTTCGCGACGGTGAAGCGCTTCGCCATCCTGCCCGGCGAGTTCAGCGCCGCGGGCGGCGAGCTCACCGCCACCATGAAGCTCCGCCGCAGGGCCATCGAGGAGAAGCACCGCGCGGCGCTCGACGCGCTCTACGCGGAGCCGGACCCGAGCGGCACCGCCTGAGGGCCCTGAATGCCCGTTTGCGGGGTGCCGGTCGCCGGCCCGCTGTCCGAGCCATGGGCCATGTTCAATTTTGGCCCATGCCGACACCACGCGACCGCCCCCTCATCGGACCGGACGTGCACGAGGACGCCGACTACCGGGCGCTCGTCGACGCGCTCGCCCGGGAGGGCCTCCCCCGGCGCGCCGAGGCGGCGCGCGCCGTGGAGGCGGTCCTGTGCGCCCTCTCGCAGCGCATCTCGCACGCGGACTTCGCCGACCTGCGCGAGCTGCTCCCCGATCCCTTCCGGACCCGGCTCGCCGTGTGCGAGCGCCACGCCGTGGCCCCGCGCGACCGCTTCCGCACGGCGGAGGACTTCTACGCCGTGGTGGCCGAGGACCTCGACCGCTCGCCCGACGAGGTGGAGCCCACCGTGCGGGCGGTCTTCGCCGCGCTGCGCGCGCAGCTCCCCGAGAAGGAGGCCGAGGACGTGGGGAACGAGCTTCCCGGCGAGCTCCAGGTCCTCTGGCGGCGGCCCTCGTGACCGCGGCGCCGGCGCGGCCCTGCCGCCGGCGCCGCGCGGCTCACTTCATGCCGACTCCGGTCGCGACGCCCGCGCCCGCCGCGGCGGTCTTCCGGTCCTCCGCCGCGTCCTTCTCGTCCAGGTGCTGGAGGAGGGCGGCGACGTCCTCGGGCCCCAGCCGCAGGTTGGGCATGTTGATCTGCTTGTACTTCTCGTGAAGCTCCTTCGCGATGGGATCGCCCTCGGCGAGCACCTGGTCCGGGAACTGGATGAAGCGCGCCAGCCACGCGCGCTCTCGCATGCGGGTCACGCCCAGCAGATCGGGTCCGATCCCGTCGCCGCGGCCGATGGTGTGGCAGGCGGTGCACCGCGTCGAGAAGAGGTACTCGCCCTTCGACATCGAGAGCGCCGACGCCTGCGCGTAGCTCTGCGTGGGCCTCTGGCTCCTCCAGCTGTCGAGCATCCCGCCGATGATCGTGGCGAGGAAGCGCGGGTTGTCGACGGCCGAGTTCCGCATCCACTGGCCCGTCGGCACGTTGCCCACCATGAGCTCGGGGGTGTGGCCGTCGCGGTTCACGGGGGCGTCGCTGAGCGAGAGGAGGCCCAGCTTGCGGGCGAGGAGCTTCACGTCCTCCTTCTTGCCTGTGAGGAAGAGCCAGCCCGGGCCGACGTGGTACTTCTCCGCGTACGCCTTGAGCACCTCGGGCGTGTCGTGCTCCGGGTCGAGCGTGATCGAGTAGAAGAAGATGTCCTTCCCCACGCGGTCGCCGAGGATGCGCTGCACCTGCGCCAGCCGGGCGGTCTCGAGCGGGCAGGAGAACTTGCAGCGCGTGTAGATGAGGTCGACGGCTACGATCCTGTCCTTGAGCAGGTCGTCGTAGAAGCGGACCTTCTCGCCGTCCTGGGTCGTGAGCGTGACGTTCGGGAAGTAGTCGGCCCCCCAGAGCGCGTCCGCCGACGCCCGGGCGGCCGGGGCGGCCCAGGCGGCGGCGAGCGCTGCGGCGATCGCGATGGATCTCCTCGCGGGCACGGGATTCCTCGCTCGTTCGCCCCCCGGCTAGAGATTGCCGAGGGTGGCGGACGCGCTCGTGAGCGCTCCGGTCGTGGTGTTGAAGGACAGGCTCAGGTTGAGGAGCGCCGTCCGGGCGGCGAGGAAGCCGCCGGGAGCGTCCTTGTAGACGGCGAACGTCGTGCCGATCACGTCGTTCGCGACGAGCAGCCGCGTCAACCTCGCGACGCCGCTGTTGGTGTAGCGGGCGCCCGACGACGCCCCGACGCAGGACAGGCCACTCACGTCGATGGTCACGAGGACGCCGGGGGGAGGCATGGCGGGATCGATCACCGCCGTGGTGGTGACGCTCGCCTGCCCCTTGCAGACGACGGCCTCCGCGCCCGCGGCGGCGACGGTCCCGCTGACGGACGGGGAGGCGGTGGAGACGGCCTGGGCGTGGGCGGCCGGAGCGGCCACGAGGAGGCCGCCCAGGACGAGGACGACGACGACGGCCCTTCTACGGATATCCATGGCGTGCTCCCATCTCGCTCGTAGGGTTCTCATTTCTTGTCTCCCACCCGCGGTCAGAAGGCGGTCGGCTCGATGTCGTCCGGCGCCCGGAACCCCACTCCCTGCGGCGTCGGGATGGGCGTGGGGAGCGGCCTCAGGAACGGAGCCCCGCTGTCGTCGATCTCCCACCGCAGGAGCATGGCGTTGTCCTCGTGCACCGTGTTGTGGCAGTGCTCCATGAACATCCCGCCCCAGTCGCGGAACTGCATGGTGATGGTGATGCTGCCGCTCGGGCGGAGCCGGTAGACGTCCTTGCGGCCGCGCTCCCAGGCCGGCACGTTCGACGCAGAGCCGTCGCGCGCGAGGACCTGGCCCTCCTCGAAGTGGATGTGGATGGGGTGATCCCAGCCGCCGCCGCCGTTCCGGAGCTCCCAGGTCTCGCGGGTCCCGAACCTCGGCGCCGCCGAGACGCGGCCGAAGTCGGCGGCGAGCATGCGGTTGTTGTTCACCTCGATGCCCCAGGGCCCGAAGAACGTGGTGACGGGGTCGTTCGTGTTCTGGCCGGCGCCGCTGCCGAACTCGAATATCCTCGTCCGCGCCACGGGGACGTTCGTCAGATCCGGGTTCGGGATCATGGTGTCGGGCACCCTGCTCGCGTCCGCCCTGGCGGGATCGCGGACGATCCGGAGCTCCAGGAACTTCCCGACGCACGGATCCGAGGACTTGCCCGAGAGCGCCTCGGCGATCGTGAGATCGTCCGACGGCTTCTTGCCGTCCTGGTGCTCCGCCAGGTTCACCATCCAGACCTTCTGGCCGATGCTGTAGCGCGAGAAGTCGATCACGATGTCGTAGCGCTCGGCGATGCCCTGCTCGTCCAGCTCGGTGAGCGTGACCGGATGCGGGAACAGGTTCCCGTCGTTCGCGATCTGGATCATGGGCGAGCCGTCCGAGAGAGCGATCTTGAAGAAGCGCGAGACGCTCGCGTTCAGGATGCGGAAGCGGTACTTGCGCCGCTCCACCTCGAAGTAGGGCTTGTAGATGAGGTTCACCGTCATCACGTCGCCGAGGAAGCCGTCGAGGTTGAAGATGTCGAAGAAGAGCTGCCCGGTCTGGTCGAAGGCCTTGTCGGCGAGCATGAGGTTCACGTCGTAGTCGAGGTTGCCGAAAGACCTCGCCGTCCCGCTGGGTAGCCGCAGGTTCACGCCGTCGTCGATCGCCTCGTTGCCGCGATCGAGGCCGCTGTAGATGTTGAACATCGCGGCGTTGCCCTTGTACACGTTCTGTGAAGTGAAGCTGAACATGTGGTCGTGGAACCAGTGCGTGCTCATCGTCTCGCGCCAGTCGCCCGGCACCTTCACGAGGCCCCCGTTGTCGTCGGGGCTCGAGGCCTTGGGATCGGTGGCGTTGACGTTGATGCTGCGGAGCCCCGCCAGCACGATGGGCCAGTGGTAGTCGTAGAACTGGCCGGGGAAGAAGAAGGCGCCGGTGAAGCCGTCGTTCTCGGCGCCGTGATGGCCGTTGTGCTCGTGCGTCGAGATGGTGTGGCGTCCGAAGCCGCCGTTCTGCGTCACGTCGGCGGGCAGCCGGTTGAAGTGCCGGAAGAGGATCGGCTCCCCGTAGCGCGAGAGCACGAGCTTCGGCGGGATGGTGCCGTTGAAGGTCCAGACCTTGAGCGGGCTCTGGATGGGCCACGCCGGGTGGAACTTGAGCGGGATGGGCGCCGTCGGGTCGATCCCGGAGTTGAGGCTCGAGGGCACCGCCGGGTTGTAGACGGTGTTGGTCTTGGCTCCCTCCTGCGTGGCCTGGACCGCGACCCTCGGCGGGAAGAGGTTGAACTGCTGGTGCGCCCAGATCGGACCGGGCGGGCGGCCCTCGATCGGTCCGGTGCCGCCGCCGAGCACGGCGGGCACGGGCTGCTGCGTCTGGTTCGACTCCGCCGTCGGAGCCGGCGAGAGGACGGACACCGGGTTCCGCGCCAGGACGTCGAAGCGCGGCATCGCCGTCGAGAAGGGCTGCACGCCGAAGAGCGGGCTCGGCGGGGCGCCCGTGGGGATGCCGTCGGCGCGGGCCATCGAGACGAACGGGCTCAGGCCGCGGATCGGCGCGATCGCGCCGGCGGTGGTGATGAGCCCCCACTTCAGGAGCTCGCGCCGCGTCACCTGCCCGTGCGAGAGGGCGGCGACGATCTCCCCTCGGTTCTTGCGAGCGTTCTCGGCGTCCCGGATCCGGTTCTTCGGCGCGTTCCGTCTCAGGTACATGGCCTTTGGCTCCTCACGGTCGTCCCTCCCAATGGCTCGACGGCTCGAGGCACTCGGCTCGAGGCGCGGACGCCGTCCGCCGCGACGGCTCGCGTGACGACGGGCGAGGCCGGTCGAGCGCGCGCAGGGAAGATCGCGTCGCGCCGGACCGAGCCCCGCGCCCTCGGGCGGCGGTTTTCCTCTCG
>DATDDC010000445.1:0-21383 GCA_036523995.1 Anaeromyxobacter sp. | reverse complement strand
CCTCAGGTTCACCCCGGAAGAGCTCGGGTTTCGCGACGAGGTGCGCGCCTTCATGGCGTCGGGGCTCCCCGACGAGATCCGCCAGAAGGTGCTCGCGGGGCTCCACACCTCGCGCGAGGACACCATCCGCTGGCAGCAGATCCTCCACCGGAAGGGCTGGGGGGCCCCGAGCTGGCCGGCCGAGTTCGGCGGCACGGGCTGGGATCCCGTGCGGCAGTACATCTTCGAGGAGGAGGGCTCGGCGCTGGGCGCGCCGCGCCAGCTTCCCTTCGGCCTCAAGATGGTGGGCCCCGTCATCATGCGGTTCGGGAACGCGGCGCAGCAGAAGCGCTTCCTGCCGCGGATCCTCTCGGCCGAGGACTGGTGGTGCCAGGGCTACTCGGAGCCGGGCTCCGGCTCCGACCTCGCCTCGCTCAAGACCCAGGCGGAGCGCCAGGGCGACCACTACGTCGTGAACGGGCAGAAGACCTGGATCACGCTGGCGCAGCACGCGGACTGGATCTTCTGCCTCGTGCGCACCGACCGCGCCGCGAAGCCGCAGGCGGGCATCTCCTTCCTCCTCATCGACATGCATTCGCCGGGCGTGACCGTGCGGCCCATCATCATGATGGACGGCGGCCACGAGGTGAACGAGGTCTGGTTCGAGAACGTGCGGGTGCCGGCGGAGAACCTCGTGGGGGAGGAGAACAAGGGCTGGACCTACGCCAAGTTCCTCCTCGGCCACGAGCGGACCAACATCGCCGGCATCGGCGCCTCGAAGCGCGAGCTGGCGCGGCTCAAGCACATCGCGAGCCAGGAGCGGAAGCACGGGAAGCCGCTCCTCGAGGACCCGCTCTTCGCCGCGCGCGTGGCCCAGGTCGAGATCGACCTCATGGCGCTCGAGATCACGAACCTGCGCGTCGTCTCCGCCGAGGCGGAGCGGCGCGCGCCCGGCCCGGAGGCCTCGCTCCTCAAGATCAAGGGGACCGAGATCCAGCAGGCCCTGACCGAGCTCATGATGCAGGCGGTGGGGCCGTACGCCCTGCCGTTCCGGCGCGAGGCCATGGAGCCGGGCTACTCCGGTCCCGCGGCCGGGCCCCGCTATGCCGCGCCGCTCGCCGCGACCTACCTCAACATGCGCAAGGCTTCGATCTACGGCGGCTCGAACGAGATCCAGAAGAACATCATCACGCAGATGATCCTGGGGCTCTAGCATGCACTTCGGGCTCACGGCGGAGCAGCAGCTCCTCGGCGACACGGTCCAGCGCTTCCTCGCGCGCGAGTACGGCTTCGAGGCGCGCAAGAAGATCCTGCGCTCCGCCGACGGATGGAGCCGCCAGATCTGGGGCCACTTCGCCGAGATGGGCCTCCTCGGGCTCCAGGTCCCCGAGGCGCACTTCGGCATGGGGCCGGCCCCGGTCGAGACGCTCCTCACCATGACCGCGCTCGGAAAGGCGCTCGTCCTGGAGCCGTACCTCGCCTCGGCCGTCCTCGGGACGGCGCTCGTGCGCGAGCTCGGCTCGGCCGAGCAGCAGGAGGCGCTGCTCCGGCCCATGGCGGCGGGCGAGCGCATCGCGGTGCCGGCGCACGGCGAGGAGGGCGCCCGCTACGATCTCGCGCGCGTCGCGACGACCGCGGCGCGCGAGGGAGGCCGCTGGCGGATCCGGGGCAGGAAGGCCGTGGTGGAGCACGCGCCGCAGGCGGACGTGCTCCTCGTCTCGGCGCGCACGGCGGGGGCGGCAGGCGACGCGAAGGGCGTCTCCATCTTCCTCGTGCCGCGCACGGCTTCCGGCGTGAGCCTCACGCCCTATCCGACCCTCGACGGGCGGCGCGCAGCGGACGTGGCCCTCGACGTGACGGTTCCCGCCGACGCGCTCCTCGGCCCCGAGGGCGGCGCGCTCCCGGGCATCTCCGCCGCGCTCGACCTCGGCCTCGCGGCGGTGTGCGCCGAGGCGGTGGGCGTCCTCCAGCTCACGCTCGACGCCACGCTCGAGTACACGAAGACCCGGAAGCAGTTCGGCGTGCCCATCGCCAAGTTCCAGGCGCTGCAGCACCGGATGGCCGACATGCTCATGCACGTGGAGCAGGCGAGGTCGATGAGCTATCTCGCCTCCATGCGCTCCTCGGACCCCGATCTCCACGAGCGGCGGAGGGCGCTGTCGGCGGCCAAGGTGACCGTGGGCCAGGCCTGCCGCTTCGTGGGCCAGCAGGCGGTCCAGCTCCACGGCGGCATGGGGGTCACGGACGAGCTCGCCGTGAGCCACGCCTTCAGGCGGCTCGTGGCCATCGAGCTGGCCCTGGGTGACACCGAGCACCACCTCGAGCAGTTCATGGCGGCCGGCACGGCGTAGCGGAGCGGCCGCGGCGCTGAAACCTTCCACCGACGGAGAGCACATGAGCGAGGCCCGGTACGAGACGCGAGGCGCGGTGGCGGTCGTGACGCTCGACAACCCGCCGGTGAACGGCCTCGGGCACGAGCTCCGGTCCGGGATCCTGGCCGGGCTCGACCGGGCCAACGCGGATCCGGCCGTGAAGGCCATCGTGCTCACCGGCGCGGGGAAGGCCTTCTCCGGCGGCGCCGACATCCGGGAGTTCGGGACGCCGAAGATGTCGGCCGACCCGAACCTGCACCTCATCATCCGGGAGCTGGAGCGGAGCCCGAAGCCGGTCGTCGCGGCCATCCACGGCGTGGCCATGGGCGGCGGGCTCGAGCTGGCCCTCGGCTGCCACTACCGGGTCGCGTCGCCCGGCGCGCAGATCGCCTTCCCCGAGGTGAAGCTCGGGCTCCTCCCCGGCGCGGGCGGCACGCAGCGGTTCCCGCGCGTCGTGGGCATCGAGGCGGCGCTCAACATGATCGCCTCGGGGGCCTCGGTGCCCTCGGAGGACCTGGCGAGGACGAAGCTCTTCGACGCCATCGTCACGGGGGACCTCGTCGCCGAGGCCGTCGCCTTCGCCACGAAGATCGCGGACCAGCGTCCGCTGCCGCTCGTGCGCGACATCCCGCTCGCGGATCCCCGCGCCGCCGCCTTCATCGGCTTCGCGCGGAACACGGTCGCCGCGGTGGCGAAGGAGTACCCGGCGCCGCACCGCTGCGTGGACGCGGTGGAGTGGGCCGCCACGAAGCCCTTCGAGGAGGGCCTGAAGCTCGAGCGCGAGGCCTTCCTCGCGCTCATGCAGACGCCGGAGTCGAGGGCGCTCCGCCACGCCTTCTTCGCGGAGCGCGCCGCCTCGAAGATCCCGGACGTGCCGGAGGAGACGCCCTCGCGACCCATCCGCACGGCCGCGGTGATCGGCGCCGGCACCATGGGCGGCGGCATCGCCATGAACTTCGCCAACGCCGGCATCCCCGTGACGGTGCTGGAGATGAAGCAGGAGGCCCTCGACAAGGGGCTCGGCGTCATCCGCAAGAACTACGAGGGGAGCGCCAAGAAGGGGAAGCTCACCGCCGCCCAGGTGGAGGAGCGGATGGGCCTCATCCGGCCCACGCTCGAGTACGCCGACGTCCGCGACGCGGACATCGTCGTCGAGGCGGTGTTCGAGGACCTCTCCGTGAAGGAGAAGGTGTTCAAGAAGCTCGACGAGGTGATGAAGCCGGGCGCCATCCTCGCCACGAACACGTCCACGCTCGACGTGAACAAGATCGCCGCGTTCACGCGCCGGCCCGGCGACGTCGTGGGCACGCACTTCTTCAGCCCTGCGAACGTGATGAAGCTCCTCGAGATCGTCCGCGGGGCGAAGACCTCGAAGGACGTCCTCGCCACGGCCATGGGGCTCTCCAAGAAGCTCAAGAAGACGGGCGTCGTGGCCGGCGTCTGCGACGGCTTCATCGGGAACCGGATGCTCCACCCGTACTTCGGGCAGACGCTGCGCCTCATCGCCGAGGGCGCCCTCCCCCAGGACGTGGACAAGGCCCTGGAGCGGTGGGGCATGATCATGGGTCCGTTCCGCGTCTCCGACCTCGCCGGGAACGACGTCTCCTGGCTCATCCGCAAGCGGCACTACGCCGAGCACCCGGAGCGGCCGCGCGAGATCATCTCCGACCGCATCTGCGAGCTGGGCCGCTTCGGCCAGAAGACGGGCGCGGGCTGGTACCGCTACGAGGCCGGGAAGCGCGACCCCATCCCGGATCCGGTCGTCGAGGAGATCATCGTGTCCGCCTCGAAGGAGCTCGGCATCGCCCGCCGCAAGATCCCGGCCGACGAGATCGTGGAGCGCTGCATCTACGCGCTCGTGAACGAGGGCGCGCGCATCCTGGAGGAGGGGATCGCGATGCGCGCCTCGGACATCGACATGGTCTACCTCACCGGCTACGGCTTCCCCGTGTACCGCGGCGGGCCCATGCGCTACGCGGACGAGGTGGGCCTCTTCTCGGTGGTGCGGGCCATGAACCGCTTCGCGAGGAATCCGCACGCCGATCCCGCCTTCTGGAAGCCGGCGCCGCTCCTCGCGAAGCTCGCCGCCGAAGGCAAGTCGTTCACCTAGGAGAAAGACCATGGCCGACGCCGTCATCGTCTCCACCGCCCGGACCGGCCTCGCCAAGAGCTGGCGCGGCGCGCTCAACATGACCCACGGGGCGACGCTGGGCGCCCACGTGGTCAAGGCCGCCGTGGAGCGGGCCAAGGTGGATCCCGCGGAGGTCGAGGACGTCCTCTTCGGCTGCGCGCTGCCCGAGGGCACGACGGGCGGGAACGTCGCCCGCCAGATCGCGATCCGCGCCGGGCTGCCGGTCACGACCGCCGGCGCCACCGTGAACCGCTTCTGCTCCTCCGGCATGCAGACCATCGCCATGGCCGCCCACCGCGTGATGGTGGACCGCGTGCCCGTCATGGTCGCCGGCGGGATCGAGCAGATCTCCTGCGTGCAGCAGGAGCTGAACCAGCACATGTTCCGGGACCCCGCGCTCGTGGAGAAGAAGCCCGCCGTCTACATGAGCATGCTCGAGACGGCGGAGGTCGTGGGGAAGCGCTACGGCATCCCGCGGGAGAAGCAGGACGAGTACGGCGTGCGGAGTCAGCAGCGCGCCGCGGCGGGGCAGGCGGCGGGCAAGTTCGCGGACGAGCTCGTCCCGTTCAAGACGGTGATGGGCGTCGCGGACAAGGCCACGGGGAAGGTGAGCGCGAAGGAGGTCACGCTCTCCGCGGACGAGGGCATCCGGCCGGACACGACCTACGAGGCGGTCTCGAAGATCAAGCCGGCCCTCCCGGGCGGCGTCGTCGCCGCCGGGAACGCGAGCCAGTTCTCGGACGGCGCCTCCGCCTGCGTGGTCATGGACTCGAAGCTCGCCGAGAAGCGGGGCCTCGAGCCCCTCGGCATCTTCCGCGGCTTCACGGTGGCGGGGTGCGAGCCGGACGAGATGGGCATCGGCCCGGTGTTCGCCGTGCCGAGGCTCCTCGAGCGCACGGGCGTGAAGATGCAGGACGTCGGGCTCTGGGAGCTCAACGAGGCCTTCGCGGTGCAGGTCATCTACTGCCGCGATCGGCTCGGCATCCCGGACGATCGGCTCAACGTGAACGGCGGCGCCATCGCCGTGGGCCACCCCTACGGCATGAGCGGCGCTCGCCTCGTCGGCCACGCGCTCATCGAGGGGAAGCGGCGCGGCGCTCGCCTCGTCGTCGTCACGATGTGCGTGGGCGGCGGCATGGGCGCAGCGGGGCTCTTCGAGGTCGCCTGATGGCGGAGCCGCTCGCCTGCGGCGTCGTGGGCTGCGGCGCCATGGGTCGCGGCATCGCCCAGATCGCCGCGCAGGCGGGCTCCCCGGTGCGCCTCTTCGACGCCCGGCCCGAGGCGGCGGCCGAGGCGAGGGCCTTCATCGGAGCGGCGCTCGAGAAGCTCGTGGCGAAGGGGAAGCTCGGCGCGGAGGACGCCCGCGCCGCGGTGGGCCGCCTCACCGCCTGCGGGGCGCTCGCGGAGCTCTCCGGCTGCGACCTCGTCGTCGAGGCCATCGTCGAGGACCTCGAGGCGAAGCGCTCGCTCCTCCGGGCGCTCGAGCCCGTCGTCGGGGACCGCTGCATCCTCGCGTCGAACACCTCGTCCCTCTCCGTCACCGCCATCGCCGCGGGCCTCGCTCGCCCGGGGCGCGTGGCGGGGTTCCACTTCTTCAACCCCGTCCCGGTGATGAAGGTCGTGGAGGTCGTGGCCGGCCTCCTCACCGAGCCCGAGGTCGTCGATCGCCTCGCCGCCTTCGCCGCGCGCATGGGCCACACCGCGGTCCGCGCCAAGGACACGCCCGGCTTCCTCGTCAACCACGCCGGGCGCGGCTTCGGCACCGAGGGGCTCCGCATCCTCTCGGAGGGCGTGACGGGCGTCGAGGACCTCGACCGCATCCTGCGCGACACGGCCGGCTTCAAGCTCGGGCCGTGCGAGCTCATGGACCTCACCGGGCTCGACGTGTCGCACCCCGTGATGGAGTCCGTGTACCGGCAGTTCTACGACGAGCCGCGCTTCCGCCCCCAGCCGCTCACGCGCCAGATGCTCGCGGCGGGGCTCCTCGGCCGGAAGGCGGGGCGCGGCTTCTACGTCTACGCCGACGGGGCGGCGGTGCGCTCGCCGGAGCCGGCGCCGCCCGCGAGCCGCCCGGCGTCGGTCTGGGTGAGCCGGGCGCGGCCCGACCTCGGGAACCGGATCGCGGAGCTCGCGGGCGAGCTGGGCGCCTGGCTGGACGAGGGGAGGGAGCCCGCGCCCGAGAGCCTCTGCGTCGTGACGCCGGTCGGCGAGGACGCGACGACGCTCGCCGCGCGCGAGGGGCTCGACGCCTCTCGCACCGTGGCGGTGGAAGCGCTCTTCGACACCGATCGCCGGCGGGTGGTCATGGCGACGCCCGCCACGACCGCCTCGACGCGAGAGGCGGCCCACGGGCTCTTCGCGGCCGACGGCGTCCCGGTGTCCGTGATCCGGGACAGCCCCGGGCTCGTGACGCAGCGGGTGGTGGCGACCATCGTGAACATCGCCTGCGACATCGCGCAGCAGCGCATCGCGGTCCCCGCGGACATCGATCGCGCCGTCGTGCTCGGCCTCGGCTATCCCCACGGGCCGCTCGCCTGGGGCGATCGACTGGGACCGTCCACCGTGCTCACCATCTTGAGCAACCTGCTCGCCGCGACGGGAGACCCTCGCTACCGTCCCAGCCCGTGGCTGCGCCGCCGCGCGGGGCTCGGGCTCTCGCTCGCCACGGAGGACTGAACGTGCTCGACGCGTACATCTACGACGGCCTCCGCTCCCCCATCGGCCGCCACGCCGGCGCGCTCGCCGGCGTGCGCCCGGACGACCTCGCGGCCGAGGTGATGCGGGCGCTGCTGGCCCGCTCACCGTGGAAGCCCGGGGACGTGGAGGACGTGATCCTCGGCTGCACGAACCAGGCGGGGGAGGACTCGCGGAACGTGGCGCGGCACGCCTCGCTCGCGGCGGGCTTCCCCGTGACGCTGCCGGCCATGACCGTGAACCGGCTCTGCGCGAGCGGCCTCGCCGCGATCGTGGACGCGGCCCGGGCCATCACCTCCGGGGAAGGGGAGCTCTTCCTCGCCGGCGGCGTGGAGAGCATGACCCGCGCGCCGTTCGCCATGGCGAAGGGCGAGTCTCCGTTCTCGCGCGAGGTGCGCGTCTACGACACGACCATCGGGGCGCGCTTCCCCAATCCGCGCATCGCCAAGGCCCACGGCACGGACTCGATGCCCGAGACCGGCGACAACGTGGCCCGCGAGATCGGGGTGTCGCGCGAGGAGGCGGATCGCTTCGCGGCGCGCTCCCAGCAGCGCTACGAGCGCGCCCGCGCGGAGGGGTTCTACGCCGGCGAGATCCACCCCATCGAGATCCCTGCGCGCAAGGGGCCCCCGGCGGTGGTGAAGGCGGACGAGCACCCGCGCCCCGACACCACGCTCGAGGGGCTCGCGAAGCTCCGGCCGCTCTTCGAGGGCGGCGTCGTCACCGCGGGCAACGCCTCCGGCATCAACGACGGCGCGGCGGCGCTCCTCGTGGGCTCGAGGGCCGCGGGGGAGCGCGCCGGCGCGAAGCCCCTCGCGCGCATCCTGTCCTCGGCGGCCGCCGGGGTCGAGCCGCGGGTCATGGGGCTCGGGCCGGTCCACGCCATCCCGAAGGCGCTCCAGCGCGCGGGCCTCGGGCTCGCGCAGATGGACGTCGTGGAGATCAACGAGGCCTTCGCGAGCCAGGTGCTGGCGTGCCTGAAGCTCCTCGGCATCGGCTACGAGGACCCGCGGGTGAACCCGAACGGCGGCGCCATCGCGGTGGGCCACCCGCTCGGCGCGTCCGGGGCGCGGCTCGCGCTCACCGCCGTGCGCGAGCTGCAGCGGAGGAAGGGTCGCTACGCCGTGGTGAGCCTCTGCATCGGGGTGGGGCAGGGGCTCGCCATCGTTGTCGAGCGGGCGTGATCCCGATCTCCTCGGCGACCGGCCTGCGACAACGTGCCTCGGGCTGCGGCCTCCCCCGGGAGTGCGTGCGCAGGGTTGAAAGGCCGGGGCGTCGTCCCCACCATCGACCCGATGCTCCGCCAGAAGCGCACGGGGCGCGCCGCCCGGCTCGCGGCAGCGCTCGTCGCGGTGACGCTCACGGGTGCGCCCCGGGTGCTCGCGCTGCACGCGCCCGTCGAGGGCCACCGCTGCTCGTGCAGGGCCGGGCCGCAGGGTCACCGCGAGTGCGAGTGCGCCATCTGCCGCAAGGCGGCGGCGCTCTCCGCGCGGGCGTCCGACGAGCGCCAGCCCCCGTGCCACCGGCTCGCGGCGCGGAAGGCGCCCGCAGGGAGCGGCGCGGGCGGATCCACGGACGTGCCGTGCCTCGAGCGCACGTGCGGAGGCGAAGGGCCGCTCGCGACGACGGTCGCGGGCGTCGAGCCGTTCTGCCTGCCGGCCGGGAGGCTGCCGGCCATGGCGCGCTCGCCGGAGGCGCGGCCCGTGCTCGCGGCCGTGGCTCGCGAGCGACCTCTCGAGCCCGAGACGCCGCCGCCCAGAGCGGCCTGACGCGGCGCTTCACGATTGGCGAACCCCCGCCGGCGCGAGGTCGTGCCCTCGGGCGGCCGCCGGTCCTCGTCACGGTCATTTCGGGTGCGCAGCGCGCGGCCGTGCGCGCGATGCGCACGAGCTTCCGTTCACACGGCGACTCTACGGAGGAGACCTTCATGTTCGCACGTCACGCGGGCCCCGCGGCGCTGCTCCTGGCAGCCGCGGCGCTCGGCAGCAGCTGCACGTCGCATCGCGAGAAGACGAGCCCGACCGACGGATGGACGTTGATAGGCAGCAAGCAAGGCCAATCCGCCGCGCTCGTCGACTGGGACGGTGATGGCATCCAGGACAAGCTGGTGGGCGCGCCGTACGCGACGTCCGCCTCGGGCTCCGTGGGTGCCGTCCTCGTGTACGTGGGGCGCGGGAGCGGGTTCGCCACCCAGCCCGCGGCGGTCCTCGCCGGCGACGACAACTTCGGGTTCTCCGTGGCGGACGTGGGGGACCTCGACGGCGACGGCCGGAGCGACTTCGCCGTCGCCGCGATCGCCGGCGACGGGGAAGGCGCGTCCCTCTGCGGCGCGGTCACCGTGTTCCGCGGCGGCACGCGCGGCGAGAAGCTGGTGAAGCTGTCCGGCGGGGTCCCCCTGGCGAAGTTCGGCTACGCCCTCGCCGCGGGCGACTTCGACGGCGACGGCCACCGCGACCTCGCCATCGGCGCGCCGTTCCACACCGAGGACCCGGCGCTCTACCAGGCCGGCGCCGTCCACGTGTTCTTCGGTCCCGACTTCTCGCGGTCCCTGCAGCTCTCCGCGACGAGCGGCGCACAGGGGCTCGGCTGGAGCGTGGCCGCGGGGGATCTCGACGGGGACGGGCGCGCGGACCTCCTCCTCGGGGCGGCGGGCAAGGTGATCGGCTTCTACGGCTCGACGCCGTTCGCGCCCTCGTTCGCGGCGCCCGACGTGGTCGTGGGCGGCAGCGCGGGCTCGCTCGGGCGCGCGCTCGCCGTCGTCGGCGACGTCGACGGGGACGGACTCCCCGAGCTCGCCATCGGCGCGCCCGGCGCCACGTTCGGCGGGGGCCGCGACTCGGGCAGCCTGTACCTCGTCCGCGGTGGACCGGGTCCGCGCAGCGTGAACCTCGACGCGAGCCCCGCGGACCCGAGCCTCCTCGTGCGGATCGACGGGAGCGGAGCCTTCCAGCGGTTCGGCGCGAGCGTCGTCGCGGTCGCCGACCTCGACGCGGACGGCCGGGCAGATCTCGCCGTGGGCGCGCCGCTCGCGGACGTCCCCGGGATGCCCCTCGCCGGCAGGGTCTACCTGCTCGAGGGGAAGGACCTCGGCCCCGGCGCCTCGCTGGCGTCGGCCACGGCGTTCGGCGGCGTCACGAGGAGCCAGGGGTTCGGATCGTCCCTGTGGCCCTGTGCGGGCGGCCGGCTGCTCATCGGCGCGCCCCGCGCCGAGGCGGACACGGGCGGCGTCGCGATGGTGGACCTGGCGACGGGGCTGCCCGTGCCGGGCGGCGGCAGCGGCGGCGCGGACGGCGGCGGAAACGGCGATTGTCACTGACAGCGGAGCGACCCATGAAGAAGATCATCGTGATCGTGCTGGGGCTCGCGCTGGCGGCACCCGCCGCCGGCCAGCCGCTTCCCTTCGACGCAGCGTCGCGCAAGCTGCAGCCCGTCCCGCGGGGGCACACGCCCGGGAAGGACAACGGCCCGGGGATCGGGACCCACAACGCGGGAGAGGATTGCGGGATCTGCCACAGGCCGGGCGGAAAGGCCGCGAACTACGTCTTCACGCTCGGCGGGACGCTCTACGAGGACCGCGCGGCGCGCCGGCCGGCGCGCGGCGGCGAGGTCATCCTCGAGGACATCGACGGCCGCGTCGTCAGCATGACGAGCAACGCCGTCGGCAACTTCTGGACGTACGCACCGCTCGCGAGCAACGCGCGCGCGGTTGCGAGCCACGGCGGGATCACGGAGACGCTGTTCCACTACGACGACCAGGGCGCCTTCGTCCCGGCCGATCCGAAGGACGCGCGGACGTGGCAATACAAGGCCTGGGTCCGCGTCGGCGACAGCGTCCGGGCGATGGTCACCATCGCCCCGGTGGGCGGGTCCACGGATCCCACGTCGCGGATGGGCTGCAGCATGCATCACGCGGCGATGGGCAGCCGCGGAGGGCTGTGGGGGACGGGACGGAGCACGCTCGCGCGATATCCGCAGGCGCAGCTCAGCCTCCGCCGCCACGTCCTTCCCATCCTCGTCTCGAAGTGCGTCCCGTGCCACGTCCCCGGGCCCACGGAGACGCGCCTGGTCACGGAGTCCGACATCGCGCCCGTGGGCCCCACCACCGTCGACTTCAGCGCCGGGCGCGATCTCACGTCGTACGCCGGGTCGACGTACACGGTGAAGGTCGGCGACGAGCTCCGCACGATCGTGAAGCCGGGGATCCGCGCCGTCGTCGACCCGGCGCAGCCCGACCTGAGCCTGCTCCTCGTGAAGACGCGCAGGCAGCCGGACGACGGCCGCCCGCTCTCGCACGCGGGAGGAAGCTTCTGGGCGGAGGGGGACCCCGACCACGAGGCCATCCGTCGGTGGATCGCGGAGGGAGCGCTGGACAACTGACGGGAAGAAGGGGCCCCGCGGTCACGCCGTCCTGCCCTCGTGCTCGGGGACGAGGGCCGCGGGGCGCCCCCCGGCCGCGAGGCCCCCCCGGCCGCGAGGCGTGATCGAGCGGGCTTGATCGCTCTCGGCGCATCACGTCCTGTCACCGCGGGTGGCTTCGCCGGCGCGCGGCCCCTCGAGCATGGCCGTGCGAGACCTCCGCGGTGGCGCGGAGGGCGCGCAGGTCCGTGCGCCGCGAGAGCCGCAGCGCAACGATCCAGGCGGCGAGCGCGAGGAGTCCCCCGCCTTCTGCGCCCGTGGATCCGCACCCTCCGCTCTTGCCGGGAGCCTGCCCCGCCGGCGGCTGGGCCGGCGCAGTCACGGACACGCTCGCCGTGGCTGCGTTGCCGAGAGAGTCCGTCACCCGGACGACGTCGGTGACGGTTCCGGTCGAGCCAGCCTGGTACGCGCCCGTGGCCGTGTCGATGCTGCCGCCCGACGAATTGGTCGCGAGCGACCATGCGAGCCCGGTGCCGCTTCCGCCGCTCGCGGTGAAGATGAGCGTGCCGTGGGTCGCGACGCTCGCCGCGCTCGGCGCGATGGAGACGCCTGCCGTGACGGTCACGCTCTGCGTGGCGAAGTTCGACAGCGAGTCCGTGACCCGGACGACGTCGGTGACGTTCGGCGTCGGGCCGGCCGTGTACGCGCCGGTGCTCGCGTCGAGGCTCGCGCCCGACGCGTTCATGTCGAGCGACCAGGCGTACCCCGCGCCGCTGCCCCCGCCCGCGCCGAAGGTGACGCTGCCGCGCGGCGGCGCGCTCGCCGAGGAGGCGGTGATGGAGACGCCCGCCGTGACGTTCGCGGTCGCGGTCGCGGCGTTCCCGAGCGGGTCCGCGGCGCGCACGACGTCCGCGACGTTCGCCGTCGCGCCCGCGGTGTAGAGGCCCGTGCTCGGGTCGATGCTGCCGCCCGAGGCGTTGGTGACGAACGACCAGGCGTAGCCGCTGCCCTTCCCGCCGCTCGCGCTGAAGCTTCGGCTGCCCCGCGGGGGCACGCCGGCGACCCCCGGCGTGATGCTGACGCCGGCCGTCACGGTGACGCTCAGGTCGGCGGTGTTCCCGAGGGAGTCGGTCGCGCGTAGGACGTCGGTCACGCTCGGCGTCGCGCCGGCCGTGTAGGCGCCGCTGGCGGCGCCGATCGTCGCGCCCGAGTTGTTGGTGACGAGGGACCAGGTGTACCCCGAGCCGCTGCCGCCGCTGGCGGTGAACGTCTGGGCGTCCCGCGGCGCCACGCTCGGGGCGCTCGGCGAGATCGAGACCGCGGCGAGGGCGGTCCCGCTCAGCGGGACGGGATACGTCGCGCCGAAGGGATCGTCGGACGTGACGGTCAGGGTCGCGGTGCGCACGCCGGCGCTGGACGGAGAGAAGACGACGTCGAAGCTGCACGTCGCCGCCGCGGCCATCGCGTACGGCACCATGCAGGTGTCGTTCGCGAAGGTGAACTCGCTCGACCCCGTGGTCTTGGCGTAGAGCGTCCTCGCCGCCCCGCCGGTGTTGTGGAGGGTGAACGTCCGGGGCGCCGACGACGAGCCCACGACCACGCTCGAGAACGCCGCCTGCGACGGCGACGGGACGATGGCGGGCCCGCCCAGCCGGAAGACGCCGCCGCCCTGCGTCGTCGCGTAGACGACGCCGCCCGCGATCGCGAGGTCCTTGACCGCGCGTACGGCGAGACCGCTCATGCCCGCGTCGGGCCATCCCGACCAGCTCTTGCCGCCGTCCGTCGAGCGGTAGACGCCGGAATAGAAGTCGCCGGCGTAGATCGCGCCGCCGCCCGACGGATCGAAGGCGAGCGCCACCACCGCCGGGCTGGCGTTCGTGAAGCCGGTGTTGTACGGCCCGCCCGGCCAGGTGGCCCCGCCGTCCGTGCTCACCCAGATCCCGACGTTCTTCTCGCTCGCGACGATGGCGCTCGGGCTCGACGGGTCGACGGCGACGGCCGCGAACGGCCCGCCGTTGCCGCCGGTGAGCTTCGTCCACGACGTCCCGCCGTTGACGCTGCGGAAGAGACCTCCCGAGGTCGCGGCCCAGACGGTGTTCGCGTCCGCGGGGGCGACGAGGAACCGGTAGACGTTCAGCCCGTCGAGGTCGGTGGACGGGACCGTGAACGTCGCCCCGCCATTCACCGATTTGTAGAGCACGTTGCCGAAGGGCGTCCCGGAGTCGATGGTCCCGCGGTCCTTCGCCACGCCCGCGTAGACGACGGCCGGGTTCGACGGGGCGAAGGAGAGCGCCTTGAAGCCCTCGCGCTTCGCGGGGTCGGCGGCGTCGGCGCCGGGATTGCGCAGGACCTCGACGAAGTCGCCTCCGCCGTCCGTGCTGCGCAGGATGACGCCCTGGTGCTCGTCCGCGACGAGGATCACCTCCGGGTGGCCCGGCTGCGCGGCGATGGAGTACCACTCCGGGAAGGTGGCGGCGCCGTTCCCGATCCCGATCCAGTCGAGGCCGTAGTTCGGGCTCTTGAAGGGACCGCTCCTCCCGATCGCGAGCACGTTCGCCGCGGAAGCGTCGGCGACGACCGCGGCGTGCACGTCGGCGCCCGAGTACCCTTGGCTCCAGATCTCCCAGCTCCGGGCGCCGTCCCTCGATCGGAACACGCCGCCGCCGTAGTTGTTGGCGTAGAGGAGGTTCGGGTCGTCGGGATCGACGACGACGTCGATGGGCACCCCCGCGCGCACGCCCGGAGGCCCCCACTCCCAGCCGGAAGGCTTCGTGTAGCGCGTGAAGCTCGCGCCGCCGTCGGCGCTCCGGTAGAACGCGCCCGCGCTCCCCGCGTAGACGACGCTGGGATCCGACGGGCTGAACGCGACCGCGGTCATGATGTCGCCGGAGATGACCTTGCTCCAGGTCGCGCCGCCGTCGATCGTCCGGAAGAGCCCGCTCACGACGCTGCCCTCGTAGCCGCCGGAGCACGCGTTGTTCCCGGTGGCGGCGAAGAGCACGAGCCGGTTCGTCGGGTGCATGCGCAGGCTGCCCACGTAGAGGTCGGTGAGCCCGCCGTTCATGGCCGACCAGTGCGCCCCGCCGTCGGTGCTCTTCAGGACGCCGACGCCGCCGGCGCCGGCGACCCCGGCCGCGCAGTCGGAGTTGTAGGCCTCGCGGTCGAAGATGCCGGTCGAGAGGTAGAGGGTGTTCGCGTCGCCTGGGTCGACGATGACGTAGCGGGCGAGGTTGTCTCCGAGCGCCGGCGCGGTGGGCCAGAGCTGGGTCCAGCTCTCGCCGCCGTCGGTCGTCTTGTAGACGACGCCCTGCACGCGGTCGAACTCGCGGCCGTGGACGGGGGTCGGCAGCTCCGCCTGCGCGTAGACCACGGCCGAGCTGCCGGGCTGGACCGTGAAGCCGCGGAAGACGATGCCGTAGCCGGCGTCCGCGATGCCGGCGCTCTTCAGGGCCCAGGTGGCGCCGCCGTCGGTGCTCTTGAAGACGCCGAAGGCCTTGTTGTCGCCGTTGGTCCCGGCCCAGACGATGTTCGGGTCGTTCGGGTCGACGGTGAGGCTGAAGATGGTGTAGGCGTCGCCGGTCGGGCCTCCCTTCACGGTGATGCCGGCGTTGGAGGGCTTCCAGGTCCTTCCGCCGTTCGTGCTGAGGATGACGCCGGCGTTGTTGTCGGTGACGTACATGACGCTCTTCGTCGCCGGGTGGATCCGCACGTCGTAGCCCAGGCCGCCCAGGGGCCCGCCGGTGCTCACCCAGGGGGCCGGGCCGGGGCCGCCCAGCGAGAGCGCGGCGGACGCGACGAGCGCGGCGACGAGGAGGAGTGGGCCCCATTTCACGAATCGTTTCATATGCCCCTCCAGGAGCGGGCGCGTCAGCGCGAGACGACGGTGGCGGAGCTCGCGAGCTCGAGCTCCCCACCCTTGATGCGGTCGAGGGTTCCCCAGGATCGGAACGTCCTGCGGTAGACGAGCCTCGTCCTCAGCGTGACCGGCGCCGCGGTGGGGGCGGCGAAGACGTACTCCGACTCGTCCGTCGCCTCGGCCGGTATCCGCGTGTCCGACGCGACGACGGTGGGTCGCCAGTACGGAGCGGGATCCGCGCGCGAGAAGCGGCGGCCCAGCCGCGGGTCGGCCGGGTACTCCACGAGGTCGGCGAGGATCTTGGCGAAGCCCTTGCCCGGCAATCCGGCGTAGTCGCCGCGCTCGGGCGAGCCGCGTCCGGCCCAATCCGGCACCCGCCCGCCCGCGACGAGCGCGAGCGGCGCGCCCGTCGCGTCGCGAGCGTCGACGAGGAGGATCATGTTGCGCATCGGGCTGCCGGTGGGCACGTGGTGCCCCGCGCCCGAGTTCCGCACCGAGACGCGGACGCGCACCCGATCTCCGCGGGCGTCCGCCCGCGCGGAGAGGGTCACCGCCCGTCGCATGAACGCCTCGTCGTTCAGGCCATACTGCACGTGGGAGGAGAGGGTCGCCGGATCGCGGACGATCCCGCCCTCCTTCTCGAGCGCGACGCGCCGCGGCCCGGTCTCGAGCTTCATGTGGCAGTCCTGGCAATGGACGTTCCGCCTCGCGTACGAGCTCGCCGACCACTCCGCGAACTCCGAATACGCGCGGACGCTCCAGAAGCTGCCGTGGTGGCAAGGAGCGCAGTACGCGCTCTCCCGGAAGAGCGGCTGGTACGCGTCGGGCCCGATGGTGACGTCGTCGAGCTGGGCGAAGGCCGCCAGCTTCCCGGGCGGGGGGCGCGCGAACTGGAACGAGAGCACGCCGGGCCTGCCGCCGGAAGCGTCGAGGGTCACGCTCCGCACCTTGTGGCAAAAGTCGCAGAAGACGCCCTCCGCGGCTGCCCCCTCGGTCCGGGCCGGATCCGTCGCGAAGGGCCCGTTCACGGCCATCCCGGGGACGTGGCAGGCGGCGCAGTTTCCCAGAGAGCGGGGGAAGTCGAGGCGGAAGCCGGGCGCACCCGTCGGCCGTCCGCTCCGGTCCTTGCCCTCGAAGACGGCGAGGAAGAGGGGATTCTTCGCCGAGCCGGCGTGCGCGCTCCGTTCCCACTCGGAGAAGAGGACGGGGTGGCACGTCTCGCACGCCTTGGGCGCGCCCTCCGCCTTCGACACCTGGCGCGGCGACGCCCAGGCGTAGTCGCGATCGTCGTCGGGGATGGCTTTGAGGACGATGCGGTAGTCGGTGCGGCCGGGGACGAGCTTCTCTCCGGCGATGAAGTAGCCGTCCTTCGAGGCAGCGAGAACGCCGGAGGAGGAACCCGGCGGTACGTGCAACCGGAACGCGCCCGCCGCGGTCGTGAGCGTGAAGGCGGAAGTGGCCTGGAGACGTACCCGCGCCTCCGAGACGGGACGCCCTTCGACGTCGACGACCGTGCCGGTGACGCCCGGCGGCCCCCAGCGCGAGCAGCCCGCCGCCGCCGCGACGACGAGTGCCGACGAGACGAGCGCCGACGAGACGAGCCGCGGACGGGTAGGCGAACGCATTCGAGCTGGTCCTTCCACGAGGAGCTTCGCGCGGCCGGATCCGCGCGCACGGTGGGTTCGAGGCTGCAAGGCATGAGCCCGTCCCTCGAACGACGATCGTCGAGCGCGAGGCGCCCGTGCTTCCGGGGCGCGGCGGGTGCTCGTGGACTCCGGGTCGGCCTCCGCGGGTGGACGTCGACTCGGGCTCGGATCCATTGCGCCGCGGCGCATGCGACGGCTCCGGCCACCGTCGCGGCGGCGGCGGCACCGGGAGATCGTCATCGCTCGCCGCGCGACGGGACCGCGGCCGTTCCGCCCGCGGCGCCTGCGGCGGCCCCGCTCGGCTTCCTCGCCGACACCCGCTCCACCATCCCGAGCTTCGACCGCTCGAGCTCGTCCACGGCGAACCCCTCCGCCTCGAGGAGCTCGAGCGGCTCGCGCAGCAGGTGGTCGCCCTCGAGCCGGACCGTGATCGGCTCGAGCGCCGCAGCCGCTGGATGTCCACCGTCGGTTTCCCGATGGAGCACGGGCGCTTCGGTTCGCCGGGCCGAGAAGGTTGACCGAGCCGCCGAACGGACATACTCAAAAGGCCAGTAGAATACTGGAGCGCTCATGCCCACGCCCGCCCGCCGCTTCAAGGATGCCATCTACGACCAGTTCGCGCGCGTCGCGAAGGCGCTCGCGAGCCCGCGCCGGATCGAGCTCCTCGAGCTGCTCGCGCAGGGGCCGCGCACGGTCGAGGCCCTCGGCCGCATGGCGGACATGAGCCTGGCGAACACGTCCGCCCACCTCCAGGTCCTCCGTGCCGCGGGCCTCGTCGAGACGTCGAAGGAGGGGCTCTACGTCACCTATCGCCTCGCCGACCAGACGGTCGCGTCCCTCCTGCTCGCACTCCGGAAGGTCGCCGAGGCCCGGCGCGCCGAGGTGGCGAAGATCTCGCGCGACTTCCTCGCCGAGAACGCGCTCCTCGAGCCGGTCGACGAGGCGGCGCTACGGCGCAGGATGAGCAAGGGCGAGGTCACGGTGCTCGACGTGCGACCCGCGGAGGAGTACGAGGCGGCCCACATCCGGGGCGCGGTCTCGATCCCCCTGCCACAGCTCGCGAGGAGGCTCTCCGAGCTGCCGCGGCGCCGTGAGGTGGTCGCCTACTGTCGCGGACCGTACTGCGTGCTGGCCGTCGAGGCCGTGAAGCTCCTCCGCAGCAAGGGCTTCAAGGCCGTGCGCCTGGAGCATGGCGTCCTCGATTGGGCTGCGCTCGGTCTGCGCATCGAGGCCAAGCCCGCGTGACCCGGGCGCCGACGCCGCTCGATTACGCGGCGTGGCGGGAGAGCAAGCTCGGGAGAATCACCGAGCGGCTCGAGCGCGAGCTCGTCCTCGATCTCGTTGGCTCGGTGACTCGCAGGCATGTCCTCGACGTCGGGTGTGGTGACGGAGCGCTCGCGGTGGCGCTCGCCGCCGAGGGCGCGAGGGTAACGGCTCTGGACGCCTCGATCGCCACACTTCGCTCCGCAGCGCGTCGAGCGAGCGACTCCGGTACCGAGCTCACGCTCGTCGGGGGCGACGCCTCGAAGCTGCCCTTCGACGAAGGCGCCTTCGACGTGGTCGTCGCCGTGACGGTGCTCTGCTTCGTGCGGTCTCCTCGCGAGGTCGCCGGCGAGATCGCGCGCGTGCTCAAGCCCGGCGGGCGCGTCGTCATCGGCGAGCTCGGTCGAGTCAGCCTTTGGGCGGCGTGGCGAAGGCTCCGAAGCTGGCTCGGGGACGCTGCTTGGCGCACCACTCGGTTCTGGAGCGCCGCGTCGCTGGAGGCTCTTGCCTCGGATGCGGGCCTCGTCCCTCGCCGCCAGAAGGGCGCCGTGTTCTACCCGCCCGCCGAGGTTGCCGCCTCGGTACTGGAGCCGCTCGATCGGCTCGCCGGACGGGTGACCACGCTGGGCGCCGCGTTCGTGGCGATCGACGCGGAGAAACCGGCCGCTTGACAGCCGGCCGCCGATCTCGTCGAATACTCAACCGACTATTTGAGTACGACGTCGATCGCGGCATCCCTTTTCCGCGCCGAGGAGAGCTCACATGAAGATCCTGTTCATCCTGAACGACCCGCCGTACGGCACGGAGCGCAGCTACAACGGCCTGCGCCTCGCGGGCGGGATCGTCGCCTCCGAGGAAACGGCCCAGGTCGACGTGTTCCTCATGGGCGACGCGGTGGCGTGCGCGAAGGCCGGGCAAGCTACCCCGAACGGCTACTACAACCTCGAGCGCATGCTGAAGCCGATCCTGAGGCGCGGGCGCGTGCTGCTCTGCGGCGGGTGCATGGACGCCCGTGGCCTGAAGGCGACAGAGATCGCCGAGGGGGCCGCGCGCAGCAGCCTCGCCGAGCTCAGCGAGCTCACGCTCGCGGCCGACAAGGTCATCGTGTTCTGACGGGTGCCGGCCATGTCGGAGACGATCCTCGTTCTCGGCGGCGGCATCGGCGGCGTGGCCGCGGCCAACGCGCTGAGAAAGCGGCTCGCGCGCGAGCATCGCATCATCGTCGTCGACCGGGAGGCGACCTTCACGCTCGCCGCCTCCTTCCTGTGGGTGATGACGGGAGCCAGGACGCCCGAGCGCGTCTCGCGCCCCCTGGACCGCCTGCGGCGCAGGCGCATCGAGGTCGAGCGCGGCGTCGTCGAGCGGATCGCTCCCCGCGAGCGCGAGGTGATCGTGAGCGGAAAGGTGCTCCGCGGCGATCGCATGATCGTGGCGCTCGGCGCGGAGTTCGCTCTGGACGCCATCCCCGGCCTCGCCGCGGCCGGGCACACCTTCTGCACGCTCGACGGCGCAACCCGGCTGCACGAGGAGCTCGCGCGGTTCCGCGGCGGCCGGATCGTCGTGCTCACGGCGGCCCCCGCGTACAAGTGCCCGGCCGCACCGTACGAAGCCGCCATGCTCATCGAGGCGGACTGCAGGCGGCGCGGCGTTCGCGCAGCAACCCAGCTCTCGCTCTTCTCCGCCGAGCCCGGGCCGATGGGCGTCGCGGGTCCCGAGGTCTCGGCCGCCGTGCGTGGCATGGTCGAGGAGAAGGGCGTCGCGTACCACCCTGACCACCAGATCGCGCGGGTCGAGGGCCGGCACGTCGTGTTCACGAACGGCGTGCGTGCCGAGTTCGACCTCCTCGTCTACGTCCCGCCCATCCGGCCGCCGCGCGCGCTCTCCGACTCGGGGCTCACCGACGAGAGCGGTTGGGTGCGTGTCGATCGCGGGACGATGGAGACCCGCTTTCCGGGCGTCTACGCCATCGGCGACGTGACGATGATCCCGCTCGGCATGGGCAAGCCCCTCCCTCGGGCAGGCGTCTTCGCTCACGGGCAGGCCGAGATCGTCGCTGCGAACATCGCGCGCGCCGTCACCGGCAAGGGGCGCGAGGCGCGGTTCGACGGCCACGGGGCATGCTTCATCGAGACCGGGGGAGGGAGGGCCGGCTACGGCGCGGGCGACTTCTATGCCGAGCCGCGGCCGGCGGTCACCGTACGGCCTCCCGGCCGGATGTGGCACCTCGGGAAGGTGCTCCTCGAGAAGCAGATCCTGTGGCAATGGCTGTGAGGTCCAGGGCGGGCGCTCACGAGTTGCCGGCGAGGGTACGCCCTGGGAGAGTCACGCCATCGCTCGCCTTGCGAGGGTGACCGGTGCGCCGATTCCTGCCGCGGTTCTACGTCGAGGGCTTCGCCGACGCGCAGGAGGGCGACAACGGTTCGCCTGTCGTGTGGGTTCACCGGCCGGCGATCGGCGTATTCCAGCGGACGCCGATCGAGCCCGACGGCTCGCGCCGGCACTTCAACGAGGTGGACGAGCCGGCGCTGCGCAAGAACGACGACCTCGAGCGGCTGCTCGCCGCCGTCGAGGACGATACGGCGCGCCTCATCCGGGAGAAGCTCGCGAGGCGCCTGGCGCTCGCACCGGCCGAACGCGACGTGCTCGCCTCGTTCTTCGCGCTGCTCGGCATCCGGCTCTCCTCGCGTTTCGGGGACCTCGACGAGGCGGAAGGCCGACACGGATATGACGAGCTCCTCCCCGCGCTGCGCGACATGGGGTGGGTGCTCTGGGAGGCGGACGCGCCCGACTACTTCGTCTCGTCGGACGCGCCGTTTCATGTGGCCTTTCCGAAGGACGACGGGCTCGTGCAAGGAATGGAGCTGCAAGCGCCGGGGATCGAGATCACGCTGCCGCTCTCCCCACGCCTCGCCCTTCACGCCACGTGGAAGCGCCGGGGCGAGCTGTGGCGCAGCGTCACCGAGGACGTCCTCCTCGAGCTGAATGCGAGAACGCTCTTCCGCGCCCGCAGGTTCGTCCTCGCGCCGAAGCCCGCCATCCCCGGCTGACGGTTCACCTGTTGATCTCCGGGCGAGATCCAGGCGGGC
>DATDDC010000444.1:0-10367 GCA_036523995.1 Anaeromyxobacter sp. | reverse complement strand
CCTGCGCGGCGGAGACGCCGTGCTCGGCCATGAGTCGTCGGGCCGAGGGGGTCATCCGGCGGACGTTCGAGGTCGAGGTCGGGGTCGGGTTCGGGGTCGGGGTCGAGGTCGGGTTCGAGGTCGGGTTCGAGGTCGGGTTCGAGGTCGGGGTCGGGGTCGGGGTCGAGGTCGAGGTCGGGGTCGAGGTCGAGGTCGACGTCGCACCTGCGGCGGCCGCGCCCTTCGGCGCCCCGTTCCCGCCCTTCGCCGAGGGCACCACGCCGCCCGGCTGCGGCCCGGAGCCGAGCGGCGCCGCCGCTCCGGCCTGGGCCGCCGCGCCCTCCTCGAGCTCGCCGAGGATCTCGCCGACCGCCACGGTATCGCCGGTGCGCTTCAGCACGCGCCGCAGGACGCCGGCCGCCGGCGCGGGCAGCGCCACGGTCGCCTTCTCGCTCTCGACCTCGACGATGGGCTCGTCCACCTGGACCAGATCGCCCTCGCCCTTGAGCCACGCGCCCACGGTGGCCTGCGTCACCGACTCGCCGAGCGACGGAACCTTGAGCTGGATCCCCATGGCCTAGCGCTCCTGCCCGGCGGCCTGGGCCTCGGCGCGGACGAGCCGCGACACGGGCTCGCCGAGCGCCTCCCGCACGAGCTGCTCCTGCTCGAGCTTGTGCCTCGTCGCCGATCCCGCCGCCGGGCTCGCCGACGCCGGCCGCGAGACGAGGTTGAGCCTCGAGGGAAGCCGCGGCGCGAGGCGCGCGAGGACGTAGTCCCAGGCGCCCATGTTGGACGGCTCCTCCTGGGCCCACACGAGCTCGACGCCCGGCCGGTAGCGCCCGATGGCGGCGAGGATCTCCTCCGTCGCGAGCGGATAGAGCTGCTCGAGCCGCACGATGGCCACGCGCCCCCCGCCCTGCTCGCGCCGCGCCGCGAGGAGGTCGTAGAAGAGCTTCCCCGAGCACAGTACCACCCGCGTGGTCTCGTGCGGCGAGGCATCGTCGTCGGGGATCACCGGGCGGAAACGCCCCTGCGCCAGCTCGTCGAGGGTGGAGACCGCCTGCGGATGCCGGAGCAGGCTCTTCGGCGACATCACCGCGAGCGGCTTCCGCCAGGGCGAGAGGACCTGCCGGCGGAGCGCGTGGAAGTACTGCGCGGGCGTGGTGAGGTTCACGACGCGCCAGTTGTCGTCCACCGACAGCTCGAGGAAGCGCTCGAGCCGCGCCGAGGAGTGCTCGGGGCCCTGCCCCTCCATGCCGTGCGGCAGGAGGAGGACGAGCCCGGAGAGCCGGTTCCACTTCGCCTCCCCGGAGGAGAGGAACTGGTCGATGATGACCTGGGCCGCGTTCACGAAGTCGCCGAACTGCGCCTCCCAGATGGTGAGCGCGTCGGGCATCTCCAGCGAGTAGCCGTACTCGAAGCCGAGCGCGCCCGCCTCGGAGAGGAGGCTGTCCCGGATCTCGACGCGGCCCTGGCCGGAGCGCAGGTGCGAGAGCGGGGCGTAGGGCGTGCCGCGCTCCTGGTCGTGGAGCACGGCGTGCCGGTGGCTGAAGGTGCCGCGACGAACGTCCTGGCCCACGAGCCGGATGCGCGTGCCCTCCCACGCCAGCGAGCCGAGGGCGAGCGCCTCGCCCATGCCCCAGTCGACGGGGCGCTTGCCGCGGCCCATCTCCGCGCGAGCCTCGAGCACCTTCATGAGCTTCGGGTGGACGCGGAACCCCTGCGGCACCGACGAGATCGTCGCGGAGATCTCGCGCAGCGCCTCGGAGGGAACGCCCGTGGGCGGCTCGGCGTCCTTGCCGAGGAGCCCGGCGCGGTACTTGGTCCAGAAGCCGCCCATGGACTGCGCGCCCGCCTGGACGGCGATGCGCGCCGACTCCTGGTAGGCCTGCTCGAGCTTCGCCCGGTAGCGGGCCGTCATGGCGTCCACGTCCTGCGGGGCGACGACGCCCTCCCGCTCCAGCACCTCTGCGTAGACCCGCTTCAGGGTCGGCTTCCGCTGGATGGCCCGGTACATGAGGGGCTGCGTGAAGGCCGGCTCGTCGCCCTCGTTGTGGCCGTGGCGCCGGTAGGTCCAGAGGTCGATCACCACGTCGCGGTGGAACCTCTGGCGGAAGTCCACGGCGAGGAGGACCGCCTGCGCGATGGCCTCGACGTCCTCGCCGTTCACGTGGATGACCGGGATCTGCAGCATCCGCGCCGGGCCGGTGGGGTAGGTGGTGGAGCGGGCGTCGCGCGGCGAGGTGGTGAAGCCCACCTGGTTGTTCACGATGACGTGGATGGTTCCACCCACCGTGTAGGCGTCGAGCTCGGACATCTGGAGCGACTCGAACACCACGCCCTGGCCGGCGAAGGAGGCGTCGCCGTGGATGAGGACGGCCAGGGAGCGCTGGCGCTCCACGTCGGCGTAGCGATCCTGCTTGGCGCGCACGCGGCCCTGCACCACCGTGTCGATCCATTCGAGGTGGCTCGGGTTGAACGAGAGCGAGAGGTGCATGAGCACGCCCTCGCGCGTCTCCCGGTCCATCGAGTAGCCGAGGTGGTACTTCACGTCGTCGCCGCCGGCCTTCACGATGGCGTTGTCGCGGAACTCGGCGAAGATGGCGTCGAGCGGCTTCCCCACCACGTTCGCGAGCACGTTGAGGCGCCCGCGGTGCGCCATGCCGATGACCACGTTGCGGACGCCGTGGCCCTCGGAGCGGTCCACGAGCAGCTCCATGAGCGGCAGGAGCCCCTCCGCCCCCTCGATGCTGAAGCGCTTCGCGCCGAGAAACTTCGTGCCGAGGTACTGCTCGAGCGTCTCCGCCTCGACGATCTTCTCGAGGAGCCGCCGCTTCGCCTCGGGAGGGAGCGGGCAGCGGTTCCGCGTGCGCTCCATGCGCTGCTCGAGCCAGCCGCGGAGGTCCGCGTCGTGGATGTGCGCGATCTCGACGCCGAGCGTGCGGCAGTAGGTCTCCTCGAGCCGCGACACGAGCTCGCGCAGCGTGATCGTGCCGCCCTTTCCGTCCGGATCGGCGGAGCGGCGGTCGAGGTCGGCCTCGGCGAGGCCGAAGCTCGCCGGCGACAGCTTCTCCGCGCGCCGCGTGAGGCCGAGCGGGTCGAGGTCGGCGCGCAGGTGGCCGAACTCGCGATAGCCCTGGACGAGCCGGTCGACCTTCGCCTGGAAGGCGGCCTCGGAGGCGAGCGCGCCTGCGCCGTCCGGGCGTGCGTCCGCGCGGCGGCGGGGAAACCCCTCCGGGGCGGGAGCTGCCCCCGGCTCGTCCGGAAGCGACTCGAAGTAGGCCCGCCACGCCTCGTCCACCGAGCTGGGATCGGCGCGCCAGGCGTAGTACAGGTCCTCGACGAAGCGGAGGTTCGGGACGCTCGGTGCAGGGATCTCCGATGGCTGCTGCGTCGGCATGCAGCTGAGATCTAACCGGGCATTCTGCCACCGACCCGCGTAACGCCGCCGCAGCGAGCGCCGAGCATGGCCGACGCGTCCTCGATCCGCTGGCGAGAAGGGGCGTCCGAGCGGACCGGCCGCTGGCTCTCGCCGGGCACGGCGATTCCTTCCGATATCGGCTCGGCGGACGACGGGACGACGGCTGCCGCGGCCCTGGCGCGCGCCCGGCGAGGCGAGGGCCTCGTCTACGGCGGCGACTACCGGAACGCCCGCCAGCTCCTCGCAGCCATGGCGCGGCGCCTCGAGCGACCCGCGCGGGGCAGCGCGGGAGGGCGGCCCCGTCCGAGTGGGCCAGGGCTGGCGCCGCCCGCGCAGGCCTCGCCTGCGCACGCGTGGGAGATCGAGCGGGAGCGGCGGCGCGAGGCCCATGACGTTCTCGGGCGGCTGCTCGTTCCGGTCGAGCCCGGCTTCCGCGTTCCGCTGGCGCGCGCTCCGGACGCCTCCGCCGCCCTGGCCGAGGCCCTCGCCGCGGACGCGGCGCCCCCGGGCCTCCTGCCGCTGCGCGATCTGCTCGGCATGATCGGCGCGCACGAGTGGCGGCGGCGCGGCGTGGAGGTCTCGGCCCTCGGCGCCCGCGTGCACCCGCACTTCGGCGTCTACGCGCCCGTGCGAAGCGAGTACGTGGACCTCGTCGCGGCCGCGGCGAGCGAGTGGCCCGCCGCGGGCAAGCGCGCGCTCGACGTCGGCACGGGGACCGGCGTCCTGGCGTTCGTCCTGGCGCGCGCGGGCGCGGCCGTGGTCGCGACCGACGCGGAGCCTCGCGCCGTGGCCTGCGCGCGGGAGAACGCGGCGCGGCTCGGCCTCGACGGCCGCGTGGTCGTGAAGGAAGCGGACCTCTGGCCCGAGGGCGAGGCGGATCTCGTCGTGTCGAACCCGCCCTGGCTCCCGGGCGAGGCGCACGGGCCGCTCGAGCGCGCCGTGTACGATCCCGGCGGCAGGTTCCTGGAGCGGCTCGTCCTCGAGCTTCCCGCGCACCTCGCGCCCGGCGGCGAGGCGTGGATCGTCCTCTCGGACCTGGCGGAGCTCCTCGGCCTCTGCCCGCCGGACCGCGTGGCCGCGCTCGCCGCGAGGGCCGGCCTCCGCGTCTCCGACGTGCGCGAGGCGCGACCCCTTCACCCGCGGGCGCGCGACCGCGACGACCCCTTCCACGCGTTCCGGGCGCGGGAGGTCACGCGGCTCTTCCGGCTCGTTCACTGAAGCGGCGAGTGCGCCGCGCCCCCCGGCGCCGCCCGGGCCACGGGTGGAGGCGTGCGCAGCGCCAGCGCCTCCTCGCGCGAACGGCAGTCGTCGCAGCGGCGCAGCACCTCGCTCACCGGCCGGCGCGGCACGGGCCGCACCTCGAGGCCGTAGCCGAGCCGGAAGAGGACCTGCGGCGCGCCCGGATCGACGAGCAGATCGCGCAGCCGCCTGCGGAGCTGCGGGATCTCGATGGGATGCATGAAGTACGAGGCGAAGAGACCCTTCGCGGCGGCCCGCAGGAGGATCCGCTGCAGGGCCTCGCCCGCCGCCAGCCACTCCGCGTTGCCGTCGCGCGGCGTCGAGAGGAGGAGGAGCGCCTTGCACGTGCTGGCGCGGCGGCGGTCCCGCTCCGCCTCGTCCCGGGCTCCGCTGCCGAGCCGCAAGAGGAGCGGCTGCAGGAGGGCGGCCGCGTCGCTCATGCCGAGCGCGTAGCCGGGCATGCCGTCCCTGCGCAGGGTGCCGTTCGGCCGCGTCCACCGCGAGAGCTCGCCGCGGAAGCGGGAGGAGGACGTCTTCGTCTCGTCGCCCTCGGCCACGAGCTCCGCCACGGGCAGCCTCTCGCGCTCCTCGATGGGCCGGAGCCAGGCGCCCTCGCGCCGCGCCTCCCGGAGGAGCGCGGTCACGAGCCCCTGCGGCGGCTCGCGGCCGTCGAGCGGGAGCCGGTTCGTCCTCCGGCGCGGGATGGCCTGGAACATCTCCTCGACCTCGGGCGTGGAGGCGCATCGCTCCTCCAGGCGGACCCGGGCGAGGAGCCCGTCCCTCCGCACGCCGGTGACGACCTCGGACGTCGTGGCGTGGCCGAAGTGTGCGGCGGCGAGCCGCAGGTTGAGGAGGGCCGCCCCGCAGCTCATGACGAGCTGGCGGCCGTCCGGATCCGCGGCGGGGAGCGCGCGGGAGAGGTCCGCGTAGATGCGCACCTCGTCACCCTCGATCTCGAAGAGCCACGGCTGCGCGTTGTGTCGCGAGGGTGCGAGCACCGCCCACTGGAGGAGGAAGCGGAGACGCTCCGCAGGCCCTCCCCACACCGGGAAGCCGCGCTCCGCCGAACCTGCCATGCCGATCGCATGCGCCATGACGCCGCTCCCGCGCCGGGGGTGTCGCCTCGCTCGAGCCGAGGCACCTTCACTAGGGACGATCCTCGGCCGGCGGGAGTCCCCGCGCGGGAGGCCCCGCGCCGGTCGCGATCGCGAGCGAAGCGCTCGCCGCGGCGCGATCCGCATGCTACGCAGGCCCTGGGAGCGAAAGCCTGAACGAGATCGTCATCGAGATCGCCGTGATCCTCGCGCTCGTCCTCGCGAACGGGGTGTTCGCGGGATCCGAGATCGCCATCATCGCGCTGCGGAAGACGCGCCTCGCCCAGCTCGTGGAGGAGGGGCGGGCCTCGGCGCGCGCGGTGAAGCGGCTCCGCGACGACCCCGAGCGCTTCCTCGCCACCGTGCAGGTCGGGGTCACGGTCGTGAGCTCGACGGCAGCCGTGTTCGGCGGCGCCTCGCTCTCGGGGCGGCTGTCGCCCATCCTCCGGCGCTCCGCCCTCCTCGAGCCGTACGCGGACCAGATCGCCCTCGCCATCGTGGTGGCGCTCGTCTCGTTCCTCTCGCTCGTCCTGGGCGAGCTCGTGCCGAAGTCGCTCGGGCTCCGCGCCTCCGAGCGCTACGCGCTCACGGTCTCGCGCCCGCTCCTCGCGCTCTCCATCGTGGCGCGCCCGGTGGTCCGGCTCCTCACCCAGGCCTCGAACCTCGTCCTCAAGCCCTTCGGCGACCGGACCACCTTCACCGAGGCGCGCCTCTCCGTGGAGGAGATCGAGCAGCTCGTCGACGAGGCGGGCAAGGTGGGTGCCCTCGACGAGCCGACCGCCGAGATCGCCTCGCGCGCCCTCGCCTTCCGCGACCTCACCGCAGGCGACGCCATGGTCCCCCGCAGCCGCATCGTGGCGCTCCCGCGAGACGCGTCGCCGGAGGAGCTGAAGCGCCTCCTCCTCGAGGAGGGCCGCTCGCGCATGCCGGTCTACGACGGCGCGCTCGACAACATCGTGGGCTACGTGATGGCGAAGGACCTCGCCGCCATGGCCTGGGAGCGCCAGCTCATCGTGCTCGCCGACCTCGTCCGGCCGGTCCACTTCGTGCCCTCCTCGGCGAAGGCGGTGCACGTGCTCCGCGAGATGCAGCGGCGCCGCACCCAGATCGCCGTGGTGGTGGACGAGCACGGCGGGGTCGCCGGCCTCCTCACGCTCGAGGACCTCGTGGAGGAGCTCGTCGGCGAGATCACGGGCGAGCTGGACGAGCCGGAGGCGCTCTTCCGGAAGGAGCCCGGCGGCAGCGCCCTCGTCCGCGGCGACGCGCCGATCCGGGAGGTGAACCGCGCGCTCGACCTCGACCTCCCGGAGGGCGAGGGCTACACGACCGTGGCCGGGCTCTGCATCGCGCTCGCGGGGGCCGTGCCCGAGCGCGGGGCGCGCCTGCGCGCCGAGGACGGGACGGAGATCGAGGTGCTGGACGCGTCGCCGCGCCTCGTGCGCCTGGCCCGGCTCAGGCCGCCGTCCGCCGGCTCGACGCGATCGCCCGAAGCTCCGCCGTCTCGGGTTTGAGCCGCCCCGAGTCGAGCGCGAAGCGGAGCGTGTCCACCAGCATCTCCTCGAAGGGCCGGATGACGTAGCCGAGCTCGCGCTCCGCCTTCGCGGACGAGACCCAGGTGTAGAGGGCCGCCGAGCGGGCGAGATCGCGCGTCGTGGCGGGGCGCCGGCCGGCGAGCTTCGCCCAGGCCTCCTGGAGCGCCGCCGCGCCGAAGGCGATCGGGTACGGGATGCGGGGCGGCCGCGGCACGCCCGCCGCCGCGCAGGTCCGCGCCATGAACTCGCTCATCTCGAGGTTGTGGCCGCCGAGGATGTAGACCTCGCCCGGCCTGCCGCGCAGGAGCGCCTCGGCGTGGCCGCGCGCCACGTCGCGGACGTCGCAGAAGGACGCGCCGCCCGCGACCCACCCCGGGATGCGCCGCCTCGCGAGCGCGACGACGATCGCCGCCGAGGAGCCGTGGGTGTCGCCGGGCCCGAGGACGTAGGAGGGCCGCACCACCGCGAGCGGGAGCCCGCGCGCGGCGAAGCCCAGCGCCGCCCGCTCCCCGCGGAGCTTGGAGACGAAGTACGCGATGCCGAGCGGCTCGGCGTTGCCCGGCGTGCTCTCGTCCGCGACGAAGGGCTCCCGCGTCCCGCCCAGGACGGCGGTGGAGGAGGTGACCACGGCACGCGAGACGCCGGCGCGGAGCGCCTCCTCCAGGACGACCTCCACGCCGCGCACGTTCACCGCGAACGTCTGGCCGGGATCCGCACCGATGCGGGGGATCCCGGCCGCGTGCACGAGGCCCTCCTGGCCCGCCAGCGCCGCGCGCACGCTCGCGGCGTCGAGGACGTCGCCCCGGGCGATCTCGACCGCCGCGCCCTCGAGCCCGGCGAGCGCGCTCGCGGGGCGGACGAGCGCGCGCACGGAGTGGCCCCGCGCCAGGAGCTCGCGCACGATCGGGACGCCGAGGAGGCCGGTGGCGCCGGTGACGAGGACGCGCATGCGGGGCGATCCTACGCGGCGAGGAGCTCGGCGGCCACGGCCGGCGAGCCCGGGCCGGAGCGAGCGGGCGCGAGCCGGCGCGCGCTCACGGAGGTTCCCCGCGGAGGTCCGCGGATCAGATGGTGACCGTCCCCTGCGCTCCGAAGAGCGGCGTGGGGCGCACCCCGCGGTCGTCGATCGACGGGCTGTGGACTGGCGGGTGGCCGGGCGGCAGCGCGGGGTGCGCTCGCGGCGTGGCCGGCGTGGCCGGCAGCACGAACTCGCCCTCGCAGCCATGGGCGGAGCGGATCTCGCGGATCATGTCCGCGACGCGGCCCAGCTCGTCGCCGTCCCCGGAGCGCAGCGCCTCGGCGTACTCGCGGGCGAGGCCGGGGTTCTCGAGGAGCTTCTCCGCGGTCATGAGCGCGCACACGCCCGTCTCGGCCTGGCCGCCCCGCGCGGCGGCCCAGCCCAGGGCGAAGAGGGCCACGGCGACGAAGATCGACAGGACCACGCGGTTCATGGCGGCCTCCGGAGCGGCGGGGCGCCGCCCGTCTTCGCCATCTAAGGGGCGGCCGTTCGCCGCGCCCGCCGGAGCCGCGCGCCCTGAAGGGTTACCCCCGGGCGGCCGCTAGGGCCTGAACCGGCGCTCGATCCGCGCGCGCAGGAGCTCGAGCAGCTCCTCCTCGCCGGGCCCGGCGCCGTCACGGATCGTGAATCGGAGCCCGCCCTCGCCGCCGATGCGCGCGCCCGGCGGGAGCGGCTCCTCGCCGCGCGAGAGCCCCACCGCCTCCGGCGCGAGCTCGACCTCGTACGGTGCGAGGTACAGCTCGTCGAACCGGCGCCGGAGCCGGTCCGCCGTGAGCGCCTCGCGCTCCTCCGGCAGCATCTGGAAGCCGATGGCCGTCCCGGCGAGCTGCGCCGTGGCCTCGGCGACGAGCCCGAGGCGGAGGGCGTGGGGCGCGAGCGCCTCGAGGCCGTCGACCTCGCCGTAGCGCCAGTAGCTCCGCAGCACCGCTCCGCAGGACGGGCAGGCGAGGCCGTTCAGCTCGTCGAGCCCGCGCGTCCGGAAGAGGTGGAGGGCCGGCGCGCGGATGCGGCAGGCGGAGCAGGCCTCCTCGGGCCCGAGCGAGCCGAGGACCGCTCGCGCGATCCGCGCCACGGAATCCCGCTCCATGGCGATGCGGACGCCTGCGAGGAGCGCCGCGTCGGCGAGCTGCACCCCCGCGACGACCGCGTCTCCCTGGGCGCGCGCTCCCACCGAGAGGTGGCGGGGCAGCCGCGCCAGGAGCCGCGAGAGCTCGGGCGCTCCGGGCCACCCGGGCCGGAGCCGCTCCCATCGCGCCGCCCATCCGTCGGCGGTGGCGAGCGCCTCCGGCGGGCGGCCACCCGAGTCCTCCGCGAAGAAGGCGAGGAGCGCGAGCGCCACGTCCCAGGGCGCCGAGCGGGAGGCCTCCTCGAGCGCCCGCGCCAGCTCGCGGGCCGCGGGCGTGGCACGCTGCCGCTCGAGCCGGGAGGCGCCCATGCGCACGATCTCGGCCTCCTCCAGCGGATCGAACGCGCGCCGCGCGCCGGTGGGGCCTCGCTTCTCGATCTTGCCCATGGCCGTGGTCCTCGCGCGCGAGAGCTCCCGCGCCGCAGCGGTGAGCCGCGCCAGGCGGTGGAGCGCGTCGGCGTAGGCCGCCTCCGCCTCCTCCCGCACCTCGGCGCGGGTCTCCGCGACGTAGTCGCCGCCCTCGCCCTCCCGCCGGCGCGCCTCGGAGCGGAGCCGCGCCGTGTCGCTCCGGAGCAGGCGGTCCCGCTCGCGCGCGAGCGAGGCGGCGATGCGCGCCAGCGTGGCGATGCGGCGCTCGAGGTGGGCGAGCCGCTCCTCGGGCGAGAGCTCGCCGAGCGGATCGCCGGCGCCGAGCTTCTCCGCCATCACCTCGAGGGCGGTGAGGTCGCCCTTCGCGTAGGCGGCGTTCACCTTCGCCATGAGGTCGCCGAGGCGGGCCTGCTCCGCCGCGTCCTGGGCGAGGTCCGGGTGGAGGAGGCGCGCCAGCCTGCGGTAGATGCGCTTCAACGCCAGCGCCCGCGGCTCGACCTCGGGAGGCGCCTCGGGCCCCGCCGCCCGGGCCTCCGCGCCGCCCGGATCCTCCGCGGGTGCGGAGCCCGCGGGCGTCCACGCATCGGCC
>DATDDC010000443.1:0-9722 GCA_036523995.1 Anaeromyxobacter sp. | reverse complement strand
GCCGCCGCCCGCGAGGGGCCCGCGCCGAGGGGACCGCGAGCGCCGCGCCGCGGCCCGCCCGCCGACGTGGTCTGGTTCCGCATCCTCGTCGGCCGGGAGCGCAAGGCGGATCCGAAGTGGATCCTGCCGCTCCTCTGCCGGCGCGGCGGCGTGTCCCGCGACGACATCGGCAAGATCCAGGTCCTGCCGCGCGAGACCCGCTTCGAGATCGCGCGCCCCGCGGCCGTCCGCTTCGAGGCGGCCGCCCGCCGCCCGGACCCCCGCATGCCCGACGTACGCATCGAGCCGCTCGGCCGAGGGGCCGCCGGCGGCCGCGCCCCACACCGCCCCGGAAGGAACGCATGAAGCGCGAACCCACCGAGTCCGGCGATCAGCGCATCGCCCTCTTCATCGACTTCGAGAACCTCGTCACCCGCACCGGCCTCGCGGCCGACACCTTCGACCTCCAGCCCGCGCTCGACACCCTGCTCGAGAAGGGCAAGGTGGTCTTCCGCCGGGCGTACGCCGACTGGACCCGCTTCGCCGCGGCCACGCAGCGGCTGCACGACCTCGGCGTCGAGCTCGTGGACGTGCCTCCCTCGACGCGCGCCGGGAAGAACGGCGCCGACGTGCGGCTCGTCATCGACGCGCTGGAGCTCGCCTACCTCCGCGAGCACATCGACACGTTCGTCATCGCCTCGGGCGACTCGGACTTCTGCCCGCTCGCCTACAAGCTCCGCGAGAACGACCGCACCGTCGTGGGGATGGCGGTGAAGGAGTCGACGAGCCCGCTCTTCGTGAAGGCCTGCGACGAGTTCATCTACCTGCGCACGGCCGGCCGCCAGCGGCGCGAGCCGGCGAAGGACAAGGAGAAGGAGAAGCCGAAGGAGAAGATCGTGCCGCAGGTCGCGAAGGAGGCGGTGCAGGCGATCCTCGGCCGCGCCACCGCGCCGGTGAACCCCTCGGCCATCAAGGCCGCCATCGTCCGCAAGGAGCCCGACTTCGACGAGCGGGACCACGGCTTCTCGTCGTTCACGCGGCTCCTCGAGCAGATGGAGAAGGAAGGCCTGCTCCGCCTCGAGCAGGGCGCGAAGGGGCAGTGGTACGTGCTGCCCGCCTGAGGAGCGAACGGTCCTGGCGTGGAGCGGAGCGCGGCCGCGGTGGCCGCTCCGCCGGCCGCGGCGGCGGCGCGGCCCTCCTGGGGCCATTCCGGCGCGCTCCCGGGCATGCGAACGTCGGAAGAGCACTGCGCGATCGCGAGCCGGAGTCCGCCGGCTCGTGCCGGCGAGCGCGCACCACGTGGGGCCCAACCCGCGCTGACACGACGTGAGCAAGGGCACCGCCGGGCAGGCGCCTTATTGTCCCACCGGAGGTGCCTCGATGCGCGCTCCGTCTCTGTACGTGCTGCCCGCCGCGGTCCTCGCCGCCGCGTGCGCCCAGGTTCAGCCCCTGCAGGCGGTGGATCCGGCCCAGGTGATCCCGGGGGCTCCGAACGAGGCCCAGGCCGAGGTTGCGGGCGTCACGGTCCACGCCACCATCGGCGGCTGGCGCGGAGAGCCCAAGAACCTCGAGATGCGGCTCACGCCCATCGACGTCACCGTGCAGAACTCGAGCAACCGGACGATCCGCCTCGGCCCGGAGGCGTTCACGCTCCAGACGCCCAGCGGAGCCCGGCGCGCGCTGCCGCAGAACGAGGCCGCCTGGCTGCTCCGCGACATGTTCGAGCGCGACAAGGACCGGTTCGGTCCGCGGGTCGGCGCGGTGCGCGGCCCGACGTTCCCCGGCTACGACTCCCCGGACAATCCGCACGCGCCCTGGGCCCGCTCGCCGCCGGGGAGCCCCATCCCCGCGCTCGCGCACTGGTACGACACGCAGCCGGCGGCCGGCACGCTCGGGCCGGGCGGAACGACCTCGATGATGCTCTTCTACGGCACGCCCACGCGCTCGCTCGCGAGCGCGACCTTCGAGGTCGAGCTGGTCGACGAGCAGGGCACCGCCATCGGCACGGTGCGCCTGCCCTTCGCCCGCGACTGACGCGCTACCACACGGCGAGGAGGACCGCCGCCCAGAGCGCGACGGAGCCGCCGAGGACGAGCGCCGCGCCCGCCGCCTCGGAGGCCGTCGACGACCGGAGCCCGAACCGGACCGGGCGCGCCCGGACCGTCGTCTGGAAGTTACCTCTCGCGGCTCCCCACGTGGGCAGTGCAACGAGTACTCTCGCTGGAGACGTCATGTTCCGCTCCCTTCGAGGAGAGGAATACCGATGCCCGACGAGCCGATGAAGGTGCAGGCGAGCGCCGGCCCCGCGCACGAACGCGCGGGTCTGGACTGGGGACACCTCCGCTTCTTCCTCGCCCTGGCGCGCACGGGCAGCCTGTCCCGCGCCGCCAAGGCGCTCGGCGTCGACCGCAACACGGTGGCCCGCCGCGTGGCCGCGCTGGAGGAGGAGCTGAACGTGCAGCTCTACGAGCGCGGGCCGCAGGGCTGGATCCGCACCCCAGCCGGCGAGGAGCTCGCCGCCCTCGCCTCGCGGGTGGAGGAGGACGTCCTCGCCCTGGCGCGCCACGCCGACGCGCGAGACACGGACGTGGCCGGCACCGTGCGGCTCACCACCGCCTCGCACGTCGCGGCCCGCCTGCTCGCGCCCGGCGTGCCCTCGCTGCGCGAGCGGCACCCGGGCCTCGTCCTCGAGCTGGCCGTCGATCAGCGCCCCTTCGACCTGACGCGCCGCGAGGCGGACCTCGCCGTGCGGATGGGGCGGCCGCGCGAGACCGGCCTCGTCACCCGCAAGCTCTCCGAGGTGACCTTCCGCCTGTACGCCTCGCCGTCGTACCTGGGCCGGCGCCGCGCCGTGGACCTCGCCAAGGACGCCTTCATCGGCTTCGACGAGTCGCTGGCGAGCTCGCCGCAGGAGCGGTGGCTCGCGCGCGTCGCGCCCGAGCGGCGGGTGGTGTTCCGGTGCAACAGCACGGCCGCGCTCTTGACGGCGGCGGGCGCGGGCGTGGGGGTGGCGGTGCTGCCGTGCTTCGTGGCCGACGCCGATCCGGCGCTGGTGCGCCTCGAGGGCCCGGAGCCGGCGCCGCACGAGCTGTGGCTCCTCGTGCACGGCGATCTCCGGCGCACGCCGCGGGTGCGAGCGGTGATCGACTGGCTGGACGCGCTCGTCGCCGCGGCGCGGCCCTCGCTCGCGGGCGTCCTCGCCGAGGGCGCAGCGATATCGCGGCGGCCTGCGACGATCCGGTGACGCCGAGCCGTTTCTCCGGACTGCCCGGATCGCGTTACACTCGAACGAAGTGACCGCGGATCCTCGATTCACGGGCTCCTGGAGCGATCGCGCCTGGCGCCGGCGTCGCCTCACGGTGGACGGCGTGATCCACACGCTCTTCCCGGAGGCCCTGCTCGAGGGCACGCCCTGGCTCGAGCTGTGGCGCGATCACGAGTCGCGCGTCATCGTGCTCGCCTCGCGCATCACGCTCGCGCTCACGGCCGTCGCCTACGTGGCGCACTGGTTCCTCGTGGACCTGCCGCTCCGGCTCCAGCCCCTGGAGCGATGGGCGACCTACCGCTTCGGCAGCGCCACGCTCTTCGCCATCCTCCTGGCGGTGACGCTCCTGCCGGCGTTCCAGCGCACCCCGCTCGTGCGCCTGCCGCTCATCGTGCTCGCGGTGGCGCTCGGCGCCCTCGAGGCGAAGACGGTGGAGTGGCAGCCGCGCATCGCGTACACGTGGGCGTTCCCCATGACGCTCGCGCCGCTCCTCTTCGCGCGGCTGTCGGTCCCGGGAACCCTCGCGGCCTTCGGCGGATGCCTCGGCGTCCAGTGGCTCTACGCCTGGCGCAACACGGCCGTGCCGACCGCGAGCCTCGTCTCCGCGGCGACCCTCTCCGCCATCATCGCGGTGGTGGTGCGCGCCCGGCAGGGCAACGACGTGCGCGCGTTCCTCACCGAGAAGCGCGAGATCGACGCCCAGAAGAAGCTCATCGAGACGCAGATCGAGCTCGATCAGGTGAAGACCAACTTCTTCACCAACGTCTCGCACGAGCTTCGCACGCCGCTCACCCTCATCCTGGCGCCGCTCGAGGCGATGCTGGCCGCGGGACGGGCCGTCCCCCGGGAGCTCCGCACCGAGCTCGAGCTCATGCACCGGAACGCGGAGCGCCTCCTCCGCCACATCAACGCCCTCCTCCGCCTCTCCCGCCTCGACGCGAAGCGCGAGTACCTGAAGCTCGACGAGGTGGACCCGGTCGAGATGCTCCGCTCGCTGCTCGACAGCGGCCGGGCCCTCGCCGAGAAGCGGCACATCGAGCTCCGCTTCGAGCCGGACGTGCCCATGCCCCGCGTCGTCATCGACCGCGAGAAGATCGAGCAGATCGCGCTCAACCTCCTCGGCAACGCGCTGCGCTTCACGGACGGCACGGAGCACCGCCCCGGCCACGTCCTCGTGCGCTGCGGCGTGAAAGGCGCGCTGTTCTTCTTCGAGGTGGAGGACGACGGGGTCGGGATCCCCGCCAACGAGGTCACCAAGGTCTTCGACCGCTTCCATCAGGTGCCCGGCCACGCCTCCCGCGGCGGCGGCACCGGCGTCGGCCTCGCCCTGGTGAAGGAGCTGACCGAGTTCCACATGGGCGCCGTCTCGGTGCGCAGCCGCCTCGGGCGCGGCTCCACCTTCACGGTGGAGCTGCCCATGGATCCGAGCATCTACCCGCCCGACCGGCTCGACCGCCGGCAGGGCGGTCTCCGGCCCTCCCACGAGCGCCGGCGCCCCATCAGCCGGCCGCACCTAGAGCTCGTGTCCGCCACGGAGCTCGTGCGCGCACCCCCGCCCCCGGCGCAGCCCGCCGCCACCCCGCCGCCGCCCAGGGTCACCGTTCCGGAGAGCCGGCCCCTCGTCCTCGTGGTGGACGACAACTCCGAGATGCGCGAGTTCCTCCAGCGGCAGCTCGGACCCGAGTTCCGCTGCGCCGTGAGCGAGAGCGCCGACGAGGCGCAGCGCCTCGCCGCGAAGGAGGTGCCGGACGTCGTCGTGTCCGACCTCATGATGCCCGGCCGCTCCGGCACCGATCTCCTGCACGACCTCCGCTCCGACCCGCTCACCCGGCGCGTGCCGGTCATCTTCGTCACGGCCAAGTCCGACGTGGAGACGAAGGTGCGGAACCTGGAGGAGGGCGCCGACGACTACGTCTCGAAGCCCTTCAGCGTGGTCGAGCTCAAGGCCCGCATCCGCTCCCTGCTGGCGCGCCGCGCCCTCGAGCGCGAGCTCGCCGAGAAGAACGAGCACCTCTCCAAGGTGAACTTCGACCTCGTCCTCTCGAAGCGGCAGGTGTTCCTCGAGACCATGGAGGCGTTCGCCCTGGCGGTGGACGCCAAGGATCCGTACACCCACGGTCACTCGCGGCGCGTCTCCATCCTCGCCGAGCGCATCTCGCGCGAGATGGGGCTCTCGGAGAAGGACGTGGAGATGGTCCGCATCGCGGGCATCCTGCACGACGTCGGCAAGATCGGGACGCCCGAGTCGGTGCTGGCGAAGCCCGGCCGCCTCGAGCCCGAGGAGTACGAGCTCTTCAAGAAGCACTCGGCCCTGGGGCACCGCATCGTCTCGGCCGTGAAGGAGCTCGAGCCGGTGGGGAAGGCCATCCTCCACCACCACGAGCGCTTCGACGGGAACGGCTACCCGGCCGGCCTCTCCGGCCAGGCCATCCCGCAGCTCTCGCGCATCCTGGCCGTCTGCGACACCTACGACGCCATGACGACGACCCGGCCCTACCGCACGAGCCTCGGCCATCGCGCCGCGGTCGAGGAGCTGGCCCGCTGCGCGGGGCGGCAGCTCGATCCGGACGCGGTGCGCGCCTTCCTGCGCCTCTACGAGGACGCCGCGCCCACCTACCCGGCGTTCCCGTCGGGGCTCCGCGAGCTCGCAGGGGTCGCGTTCCCCGGCGTCGAGCCGTAGCGCGGGTGGGGAAGGAACGGCAGGAACATGCCCGTCCTCGCCGCGTATTCCCCGTAGGCGACCGCGAGCGGGCTCCGCGCGAATCGCTCCTCCTCGTCCCGCGCCGCGCGCCAGTAGGTGAGCGCGCCGGCGAAGACGGCGGGGACGAGCCAGGGGCTTCCCGCGGCGACGGCGCCGCCGAGGAAGGCGAGGAGGTAGCTCGCGTAGAACGGGTGCCGCACCAGCGCGTACGGCCCTCCGCTCTGCACGTGCTCGGGGAGCGCCTCGGCGAACGCGAGGCCGAGCTTCCGCGCCCGGTTGGCCCAGGCGGCCCACAGGAAGAGCCCGAGGGCGACGGCGAGGAGCGCGAGGGCGGCGGCCGCCCGCCCCGGCGGGACGGGCGCGGCCGCGATGGCGATCACCTCCGCTCCCAGGATGGCGCCGGAGACGCGCGAGGCCCGGTAGCGGTGGCGTCGTTTCGGCCGCACGAACGCCACCCGCACGCCCGCCAGGAAGCAGATCCCGACGAGCACGAGCGCGGCCAGGGCCGGGACCCGGAGGTCCGTCACCTCGACACGCTCCGCTGGCGCAGCCGGCGCGCCTGCCTGCGCGCCAGGAAGACGAAGGGCTTGAACATGGGCAGCAGCCGCACGCGCGCGTTCCGCCACGGGTTGTGGGGGACGACGCCGCACAGGTTCGCGTAGGCCCACAGCTCCGGCCCGATGGCCACGTTCCACATGATGGGGTTCATGCGGCCGGCCACCATGGCGGCCACCTCGCCGAGCATGACGTGGTGGCGGAGCCCCATGGTCGCGTGGACGTACGGCACGCCCAGGTCCTGGAAGCCGAGCTTCTTGTAGATGGGGTAGAGCTGATCGGTGCAGCTCATGAGGATGTACTTGCGGCGGGACTGGATGGCCACGAGGCCGCCGTGCTTGATGATGGAGTAGAAGAGATCCGAGCCGCGGAACTCGGGATCCGTGCAGGCCTTGGACATCTCCACGATCTCGGTGCGCGGCGGGAGCGAGGCGGGCAGCTCGGTGTAGTCCTCGTGCTTGAGCCGGTCCGACTCGGAGCGCGGGAAGCTCACCCGGATGGTGCCGACCAGCCGGCCCCGGTACCGCGCCGTGATGATCCGCGAGTGCATGTCGAAGGCGTCGCCCATGTCGCCGTCGGCGGCGTCGGGCGAGACCTTCCCCGCGTGGACGTAGGCGAGCCGCCGCAGCGCCAGCACCTCGCGATAGTCGTCCTCGCTCCGCACGCTGTCGAAGTCGAAGGCGCGGCTCGTGGAGCGCACGCGCAGGCCCTCGCTCCGGAGCTGCTCCGGGCTCGCGCCCGGCCCGAACTGGAGCAGATACTGGCCGATGATCTCGGCGGAGCGCGTGCCGCGGGCCTCCCAGGTGACCCCGAGCGAGAGCGAGCGCTTCCCTCCGTCCTCGACCACCCGCGCCCGCACCACGCGGAAGGCGATCTTCACCTGCTCGAGCGTGGGGAAGGAGCACGTCGCCTCGAGCGTCGCGCCGGGGACGAGGAACTTGTTGCGCAGGCTGGTGAGGAGCTGCATGCCGGTGCGCGAGATCTCCGCGATGCGGAAGACCACGAAGTCGGCGTAGCGTACGCCGCACGGCGCGATGCCGGTGGGCACGTACTCGGGATCGCACCGCCAGCGCGCCCCGAGGCGGCGCCGCGCGTGATCGCCGCGCATCTCGTCCGCGTCGCACCAGCGGGCCGCGAGGAGGCTGCGCCCGCGCTCCTCGTGCACCGAGTCGATCTCGAGCGCGCTGAAGCGGGGACGATCGAGGCCGATGCGCAGCGCGAGGTCGATGCGGTCGCCGGCGCGCGCCTGCGCGAGCGGCCCCGAGCGCACGAGCTCGACGCCGAGGGGGCTGATGCGCCAGATCTGGACCGGCGCGTCGTCGCGATCGCGCGCGGTGGCGAGGCGCGCGCGGCCGAAGATGGGATCGCCCGGCCGCACGTCGGCGGGATGGATGCTGCCGTGGACCGTCGCCCGGATCGGCAAGCGAGCCGGCACCGCGCCGTCCGCGACCGCGGTTCCGTTCGCGGCATCCCGCATCGCTGTGTGGAGGTGAAGCTGCTCGGCGACATCGACCCACGCCGTCACGGTTTTCATGAGCGCCTCTCCTGTTCGAGGTGTCCAGCCTACCTCCTGGCCACGGCTTGTACCACGGCTTGGCGACACCGAAGGTGACGGTCACTCTAGGTCCTTTTTTCCGCTAAGTGAAATCGATATCGAGTACGTCAATGTGGTAGCAATGGCGCCGAGGTATGTTCGCAATGAGTGAATATTTGACGCTGCGCAAATGGCGCAGCGGGCCAGACGCCAGGCGCGTGTACTCACAGGCGAAGCTCGCCGCGCGCGACCTCCACGACGCAGCCGGCCACGCGGACGTCCGAGACGCGGTCGCGATCTCCGCCGGCGCGCACGACGATCCGGCTCGGCCGCCTCGCCTCGAGGCCCTGCTCGATGACCAGCGTCTCGCCGGGTGCGGCGAGACCTTGGCGGACGACCCATGCGACACAGGATCCCGCCGCGGAGCCGGTCGCGGGATCCTCTCCGCCGTAGAAGATCATCCTCGCGTGGAGCCGGCAGGCCGGATCCACGGTCTCGCGCGAGACGAGGTAGAAGAACCGGGCGTCCGTCCCGGCGAGGTACGCGTCCGCGCGCGCCCAGTCCACGCGAAGCGCCCGGAGCGTCGCGAGCGAGCGGACGGGGACGATGGCGAAGGGCAGGCCCGTCGACACCGTCTGCACGGCCGCGGCGGGATCCAGATCGCCCTCCGCGAGGCCCAGGGCGCGCGCCACGGCGGCCCGGTCGTGCACCTGGCCGAAGACGGGATCGCGCTGGCGCATCTCTCCGAACGTCCCGTCCTCGCGATCCTCGAAATGGACGAGGATCTCGCCCACCCCGAGCGCCAGGACGACCTCGCGGGCCCGGGTCGCCCCGCGGAGCACGAACGCCGTGCCGAGCGTGGGGTGGCCGGCGAAGGGGATCTCCTCACCCACCGTGAAGATGCGCACGCGCACGGGGGCGCCCTGCGGCGCGGCCGGGTCGGGGAGCACGAACGTGGTCTCCGACAGGTTCGTCTCGCGCGCGATCGCCTGCATCTCCTCGGAGGAGAGGCCCCGGGCGTCGGTGAAGACCGCGAGCGCGTTGCCCTCCAGGGCGCGCGAGGTGAACACGTCGACCTGCACGTACGGGTAGCGGCGGGCGCTCATGGCGCCGAGCCTGCCGGGCCGCGCGCGCCGGCGCGAGGCGCCGGATGGGGCGCCTAGGCGGCGCGCTGCTTCGCGCCGGCGATGCGGATGCGCAGCTCGCGCTGCGCCACGTCCACCGAGACCTCGATGTAGCTCAGCATGGCGAGCACGAAGGCGAACATGAGCAGCATGCCGGCCACCTCGTAGGCGCCCGCGTACGAGCCGGTGCGATCGGCGATGCGCCCGGCCAGCGTCGGGCCGACCACGCCGCCCACGCCCCAGGCCGTGAAGAGGACGCCGTAGTTGAGCCCCATGCACGACCGTCCAGCCCCTTCGCACCATCGGTCCCTTCCCCCCGAGGAACTTCGCCGTCCGTGATTGCGGCCGCGGCAGCGTAGCAGGAAGCGAGCGGCCGGCACGTCGATGCCGGCGCGACCCAGCGCCGCGACTCGCGACCTTGCGTCGCTCGACCTCCGCCTCTCGCGATCACCTCGGCGGGAGTGGTACAGCCGAGGGGTGGCGAGCCCCGGTCGCCTCCTCCCCGCGCTCCTGACGCACGACGACCGCGTCGCCGAGCTCGCCGCGCGCTGGCTCGACCTCCCG
>DATDDC010000442.1:0-11180 GCA_036523995.1 Anaeromyxobacter sp. | reverse complement strand
GGGCGAACCGGGAAGGGACGCGGTGGCATGGCGCTCGCTACGGAGGGGAGACGTCCGGGGCGGCCGCGAGCGCGCGCCGACCTTCAAGGAGGAATCTCGATGGCACGCACGTTCACGGCTCTGGCAGCACTCCTGATGGCGGGCCCGGCCCTCGCGGGCGGGCCGCGCGACTACTTCAAGGTGGGCGTCGTCACCGAGCTGTCCGGGGACCTGGCCACCGGCGGCAACGTCACCAAGCGTGGCTACGATCTGTGGGCGCAGGCGGTGAACGACGCGGGCGGCATCGCGGTCGCCGGGAAGAAGTACCCCGTGAAGCTCGTGTACGCCGACGCGCAGTCGAACCCGTCCCAGGGCGCGGCCGCCGCCGAGCGGCTCATCACGCAGGAGGAGGTGGACTTCCTCCTCGGCCCGTACTCCTCCGGCGTGACGCTCGCGGTGGCGCCGGTGGTCGAGAAGTACAAGGTGCCGATGATCACCGGGTCCGCCGAGTCGCCGCTCATCTGGCGGCAGAAGTTCCTCTACACGTTCGGCACGATCCCGCCGATCAACTTCACCGGAGCCGCGGCCATCCAGACGCTCGCGTCGCTCTCGCCGCGCCCCAGGACGGCGGTGATCTTCGGATCCAACGACACCTTCTCGAAGGCGACCGCCGAGGCCTTCGAGGCCGCTGCGAAGCAGGCGGGCATCCAGGTGGTGAAGTTCAACATCGTCCCGGCCGGCCAGGACCTCACCCCGCTCATGTCGGCGGTGAAGGGGATGCGCCCCGACCTCGTCGCCTTCGGGGGCCACGACGAGGAGCTCATCAAGCTCGTGAAGGGGCTGCGGCAGATCGACTTCGCGCCGCGCGCCCTGCTCATGCACTACGGCGTGACGGAGCCTGCTTTCGTGGAGGCGCTGAGGGGCGACGCGAACGACGTGTTCGGCGGCGCCGTCTGGACGGAGACGACCCGCACCAGCGGACAGGTGCTCTGGAAGGACGCTCCCGCCTACGCGGCCGCGGCGCAGAAGGCGTTCGGGGTGCCGGCCGACTACACGCAGGCTGGATCGTCGGCCGCGGGGATCGCGTTCCAGGTCGCGGTGGAGCGGATCAAGGCCCCGCCTCCCCTCTCCGAGCCCGTGCGCGTGGCGCTCGTGAAGGCGCTCGAGGCCGTCGACGTGCAGACGTTCTACGGCCGCGTGAAGTTCGCGACCGAGGGCGAGTTCTACCACTCGAACGTCGGCCTCTCCCCGCTCACCGTCCAGATCCAGAGCGGCAGGGTCGCCGTGGTCGGGCCGGCCAAGGACGCTTCCCGGGCGCAGTATCCGATGACGCCGTGGAGCAAGCGGTAGCGCGGCGTGCCGGGTGCGCGCCTCCTGGGCGCACCCCGGCGCGGGCCTCGCGAAGCGCCGAGCCTGGAGGCCGGAGGACGCCATGGAGCTGCTGCCGCAGGCCGTCACGGACGGCGTCATGCTGGGGGCCATCTACATCACCATCGCGGTGGCGTTCTCGCTCGTGTACGGTGTCATGCACGTCATCGACTTCGCCGTCGGTGAGTGGATCATGTTCGGCGCGTTCGCCGGCTTCTACCTGAACCGCGCCACCGGGATCGACCCCTTCGCGCTGCTGCCCGCCGTCTTCGTGGTGTTCGCCGCGCTCGGCTGGGTCCTCCAGCCGTTGATCCAGCGGGTGCTCTCCGGCAAGAGGGGAAACCCGCTGCTCATGGGGCTCGTCTTCACCTTCGGCCTGTCGCTCATGTTCCGCGGCCTCGCCCAGACGTTCTTCGGGTTCTACAGCCTCTCGACGCCCTCGCGGCTCTCGAACGGCTCCTTCTTCTTCGAGAAGGGCCGCTTCTTCCTCACCGTGTCGCACGTCCGGCTGGCCGGGCTGGCGTACGCGATCGCCATCACCGCCGCCCTGCAGTATCTGCTCAAGCACACGGACTTCGGCCTCGGGGTCCGCGCGCTCGCGCAGCACAAGGACGCGGCCGGGCTCATGGGCGTGAACAACCGGCGCACGAGCGCGTTCGTGTACGCCATCTACGTCGGCATCAGCGCGATGACGGGCGTGCTCATCGGCACCATCTTCTCCGTCTCCGCGAAGATGGGGCCCGAGTACACCATCTTCGCCTTCTTCGTCGTCGTGCTGGCCGGGATGGGCTACCTGGCCGGCGTCCCCGCCGCGGCGTTCCTGCTCGGGATCATCCAGTCGCTGTTCCTCATCTACCTCGACCCCGGCTACACGCTCCTGGCGGTGTTCGGTGTGCTGTACCTCATCCTGCTCGCGTCCCCCACCGGCCTCTTCAGGAAGGGGGTCTGAGATGAAGGGCCGCCGCCTCCTTGCCTCGCTCGCCGTGGCCGCCCTGCTCGCCGCGCTCCCGGCGGTGCTGCGCGACACCTTCCTCCTGCGCGTCGCGACCGAGGCCCTCATGTGGATCGGGCTCGCCGTCGCGTTCGACGTGCTCGCGGGCTACACCGGGTACCTGAACTTCGGCCACAGCGCCTTCTTCGGCATCGGCGCGTACGCCACGGCGATCCTGATGGCGCGGGCGGGGTGGCCGTTCGCGCCGGCGGCGGCCGCGGGCGGTGTCGTCGCGGCGGCCGCGGCCGTGGTGGCGGGGATCCCGACGCTCCGGCTGCGCGGAGCCTACTTCGCCATCGCGACCTGGGCCCTCTCGCGCGGCATCCAGCAGCTCGCCCTCATGATGACGGTGACCGGCGGGCCGGACGGGATGCGCCTTCCGCCGTTCCTCCACCCGCAGTTCTTCTACTACGTGATGCTCGCCGTCGTGGCCGTCACGTTCTTCGCGCTGTGGTTCCTGCTCGAGCGCGCCCCGTTCGGCCTCAAGCTCAAGGCCATCCGCGAGGACGAGCAGGGCGCGAAGGCGCTGGGCCTGAACCCCACCCTCCTCAAGATCCAGGCGTTCGTGCTCTCGGCGGTGCCGACCGCGGTGATCGGCGGCGTCTTCGCCTACTGGGTGACCTTCATCGACCCGGCCTCGGCGCTCGGCGATCTCGTGAGCGACCAGGCCCTCGTGATGGTGGTCTTCGGCGGCATGGGGACGCTCATCGGCCCGGTCCTGGGCGCCGTCCTCATCTTCGCTTTCAAGACCCTGTTCTGGGCGTACCTCGCCGAGTACGAGGTCCTCTACGTCATCATCCTCGGCGCGGCGATCGCGGCGAGCGTCGTGTTCCTCCCGAACGGCGTGCTCGGCGCGCGGCTGCGCCGCGGCTTTCCGCGGCGGCCGCTCCCCTCGGCCGGGCCGCCCGCACCCCTCGCCGCGGGGAAGCTGGAGGCCTGACCCATGCCCGAGCCGATCCTCCGCGTGGAGTCCGTCAGCAAGGCCTTCGGCGGGCTCATGGCCGTCTGCGACGTGTCGTTCGAGATGCGCCCCGGCGAGATCGTCGGGCTCATCGGCCCGAACGGCGCCGGGAAGACCACGCTCTTCAACGTGATCAGCGGGTACTGCGCGCCGACCCGCGGCCGGGTGGTCTTCCAGGGCAAGGACGTGAGCGGCAAGCCGCCCTACGCGCTCGCCGCGCGCGGCATGGGGCGGACGTTCCAGGTGGTGAAGCCGTTCGCCGGCCTCTCGGTGATGGAGAACGTCGTGGTCGCGGCGCTCCTGCGCCGGCCGCGGCGAGCGGCGGCCGAGCAGCACGCGCTCGAGGTGCTCGAGCTCACCGGGCTCGCCGACCGCGCCCAGGCGTCGGCGGCGAGCCTGACCCTGGCCGGGCGCAAGCGGCTCGAGATCAGCAAGGCCCTCGCCCTCGAGCCGTCGTTCCTGCTCCTCGACGAGGTGGTGGCCGGCCTGAACCCCACCGAGGTGGACCGCACCATCGAGCTCATCCTCGCCCTGCGCGGCCGCGGCATCACCATCCTCATCGTCGAGCACATCATGCGGGTGATCATGCGCATCAGCGACCGCCTGGTGGTGCTCAACTTCGGCGAGAAGATCGCGGAGGGCCCGCCGCCCGAGGTCGCCGCGAACCGGGCGGTGATCGACGCGTACCTCGGGGAGGCGCACGCATGAACGCCCTCGACGCGGTGAACGTGTCGGCCGGCTACGGCGACACGCAGGTGCTGTGGGGCATCTCGCTCGAGGTGAAGCCGGGCCAGCTCGTCGCGCTCATCGGGGCGAACGGCGCGGGCAAGACGACCGCCCTCAAGACGATCTGCGGGCTCGTCCGCACCACCGCGGGCTCGATCCGCTACAAGGGCGCGCCCATCAGCGGGAGGCCCGTCCACGAGGTGGTGGACCTCGGCATCACCCTCGTCCCGGAGGGGCGGCAGCTCTTCCCGAAGATGACGGTCGAGGAGAACCTGCGGGCCGGCGCGTACCTCGCGCGCGCCAAGCGGAACAGGGCGCGCAACCTGGCCCGCGTCTACGAGGTCTTCCCGCGCCTCGAGGAGCGCAAGGCCCAGATCGCCGAGACCATGTCGGGCGGCGAGCAGCAGATGCTCGCCATCGGGCGCGCGCTCATGCAGGACCCCGAGCTCGTCATGTTCGACGAGCCGAGCCTGGGGCTCTCGCCCCTCATGGTCGAGGAGATCTTCGGCGTCATCCGCTCGCTGCACGTGGACGGCCTCACCGTGTTCCTCGTGGAGCAGAACGTGAACCACACGCTCAAGATCGCGGACTACTGCTACGTGCTGGAGAACGGCCGGATCGTTCAGGAAGGGACCGGCCGCGAGCTGGAGGCGGACCCGAAGGTGCGCGAGGCGTACCTCGGCTTCTGAGGGCCGCGCCGGCCCACGAGAGGAACCATGGCTGCGATCCCGGTGAAGGACGAGTACCTGCTCCGCCAGAAGGGCTACGTCGGCGGCGCCTGGACGGACGCCGACGACGGCAAGGTCGTCGAGGTCCACAACCCCGCCACGCGGGCGCTCCTCGGGACGGTCCCGCGCATGGGCGCCGCGGAGGCCCGGCGCGCCATCGACGTGGCGAGCGCGGCGTGGGCCGGATGGCGGAGCCGGACGGCGAAGGAGCGGGCCGCCATCCTGCGGCGCTGGTTCGAGCTCGTGATGGCGAACCAGGAGGACCTCGCCACGATCATGACCTCCGAGCAGGGGAAGCCGCTCGCGGAGGCCCGCGGCGAGATCGCCTACGCGGCGTCGTTCATCGAGTGGTTCGCCGAGGAGGGAAAGCGCGTCTACGGCGACACCATCCCCACGTACGCGCGCGACAGGCGCATCGTGGTCCTGAAGGAGCCGGTCGGCGTCGTCGCGGCCATCACGCCCTGGAACTTCCCGGCGGCGATGATCACGCGCAAGGCGGGCCCCGCCCTGGCGGCCGGCTGCCCGGTCGTGCTCAAGCCCGCGACCGCGACGCCGTTCTCGGCGCTCGCCCTCGCGGAGCTCGCCGACCGCGCCGGCATCCCGCCGGGCGTGTTCAACGTGATCACCGGAGCCTCCGGCCCGATAGGCAAGGAGCTCACCACCAACCCGCTCGTCCGCAAGGTCACCTTCACCGGCTCCACGGAGATCGGCAAGCAGCTCATGGAGCAGTGCGCGTCCACGGTGAAGAAGGTCTCGCTCGAGCTCGGCGGCAACGCGCCGTTCGTCGTCTTCGACGACGCCGACGTGGACGCCGCCATCGCGGGCGCGCTCGCCTCGAAGTACCGGAACACCGGCCAGACGTGCGTCTGCACGAACCGCTTCCTCGTCCAGGCCGGCGTGTACGCCGCGTTCGCCCGGAGGCTCTCGGAGGAGGTCGCGAAGCTGAAGGTCGGCGACGGGCTCAGACCCGAGACGCAGCAGGGACCGCTCATCGACGTGAACGCCGTGGAGAAGGTGGAGGAGCACATCGCCGACGCGGTCGCCAAGGGCGGCAGGGTGCTGAGCGGCGGGAAGCGCCACGCCCTCGGCGGCACGTTCTTCGAGCCCACCGTCATCGCCGAGGCGACGCCCGAGATGGCGGTGGCGCGCGAGGAGACGTTCGGGCCGATCGCCCCCCTCTTCCGCTTCGAGACCGAGGCGGACGCCGTCCGCATGGCCAACGACACCCAGTACGGGCTCGCGGCCTACTTCTACACCCGCGACCTGGGACGCGCCTGGCGCGTCGCCGAGGCGCTCGAGTACGGCATCGTCGGCATCAACACCGGCCTCATCTCGACGGAGGTCGCGCCGTTCGGCGGCATGAAGCAGTCGGGCACGGGGCGCGAGGGCTCGAAGTACGGGATCGAGGATTACCTCGAGGTCAAGTACCTGTGCATGGGCGGCATCGCGTAGCCCCGGGAGGTCTCCATGCGCGCGGTATCCGCCCGGCCCGCCGTCTCCCCGCCAGCCCGGCCCGACCCCGCCGGCATCGATCCGGCGATCCTCGCCGCTCTGGACGCGGTGGGGCCCGAGGCGTCGGAGAGCCTCCGCTGGCTCGGGGAGCACGTCCCGGGGCTGCTCTCCGGAACGCTGCGCGCGCGTCCGGACGCGATCGTCGCGCTCGCCAGGGGGCTGCGGCGGCTCGCGCACGAGCGCCAGCTCGTGCTCCTGGACACGGAGGCGGAGCAGGTCGTCGCGCGCCTCGACGTGCCGGGGTCGATCGTCGAGACGCTGCAGCGCCTCGACGAGCGGGAGATCTCCTGCGCCGAGATGTGCCACTCGGACTCGCCCGTGCCCGGGCTCGACCGCCATCTCGAGATCCAGCGCTACGCGTTCGCGCGCGGCGCGCCCGGAGACGCGCCCGCCATCCCGGCGTCGCGCCGCGACGAGGTGCTCGCCGCGCTGCGCGAGCGGGCGCCGGAGGTCGGCCCCGCGGACGCCGAACGCCTCCTGCGCGTCCTGTGGGTGGACGACGAGCCCGCGATCCGGCTGGCGCCGGCCCGCGACGTCGCGCAGCTCGTGTGGCTGTTCCGCCAGTGCGAAGCGCACGCCGGCATCTTCCTGGCCGTCGAGCCGCACGGCGATGCCGAGCCCGAGACGCGCGTGCTCTTCGCGGTCGAGACCCCGCCGCACAGGGACTTCCTCGCCCAGGTGCTCGAGGTCTTCAACGCCCTCGACCTGGGGGTGCGCCGCTCCACCGCGCTGACCGTCTCCGCCGGCGCGCAGCCGGTGTTCCTCGGAGCGTTCCACGTGGTCCCGCGCGGCGGCGACGCGCTCGCGCCCGGTTCGGCGCTCTACCGGCGCCTGCGCAGCGAGCTGCACAACACCCAGATCCTCGCCACGGAGTCGCCCACGTACCGCGACTTCGTGCTCCCCCGGCTCATGACGGGCGAGGAGGCCTCGCTCGTCAACGCCTTCATCGGCTTCTGCCACACGAACTGCGCGCACAACCAGCCGACCCGCTACACGCTCGAGGACGTCATCCGGGCGTTCCACTCCCACCCCGCCATCTCGCTCCGGCTCGTCCGCCTCTTCGAGCTCCGCTTCGACCCGGACGTCGAGGAGCGGGAGGAGCGCTGGGCGCACGAGGTGGCGGCCGTCGAGCGGGAGGTCGCCGCGTACAACACCGGGCACCGCATGCTGGACGAGTTCCGGCGCTCGCTGTTCCAGACGGCGCTCACCTTCGTCCGGCGCACGCTCAAGACGAACATCTTCGTCCCGGAGCGGCACGCCCTCGCCTTCCGCCTCGACCCCGCGTACCTCGACGACCTCGGGGCGGGGTTCACGGCGGACCTCCCGCCGGAGCGCCCGTTCCGCGTGACGTTCTTCTGCGACAGGAACGGGCTCGGGTACCACATCGGGTTCGCGGACATCGCGCGCGGCGGCTGGCGCACCCTCCTCACGCAGAGCCGCGACGACTACGTCACCGTCGCGAACACCGTGTTCCGCGAGACCTACGTGCTCGCGCACACGCAGCACCTCAAGAACAAGGACATCTACGAGGGCGGCTCCAAGATGGTGGCGGTGCTCCGCGCGCCCGACCTCGGCGACGCCGTCCGGACGAGGCAGCTCCTGCACAAGGTGCAGTACGGGTTCGCGAGCGCGTTCCTCGATCTGTTCGTGACCGAGCGCGGCAGGGCGAAGGACCCGCGCGTCGTGGACTACTACCGCGAGGACGAGCCCATCGAGCTCGGACCCGACGAGAACATGCACGACGAGATGATCGAGGCCATCGCCGCGCTCTCGGTCCGCCGCGGGTACGTGCTCGGCACGGGCATCATGTCCAGCAAGGCGGTGGGCATCAACCACAAGCAGTACGGCGTCACCTCGACGGGCCTCGTCACCTTCGCCGAGATTGCCATGCGCGAGCGCGGCCTGGACATCCGCAAGGACCGCTTCGCCGTGAAGCTCACCGGCGGCCCGAACGGCGACGTGGCCGGCAACGCGCTGCGCATCCTCCTCGATCGCTGCCCGGGCGTGGAGATCCGGCTCATCGTGGACGGCACGGGCGCCCTCGTGGACCCGGCCGGGCTCGACCGGCAGGCGCTCTCGCGCATCGTGCTGAAGGCGGACGCCGACGCGTTCGACCCCGCGGCGCTGTCGCCGGGAGGGTTCGTGCTCCACCGCAACGCGCGCCGCACGGAGGGGCTGCGCCAGCTCTTCCGCCGGGTCGAGATGACGCGCTCCGGGCCGCGCGAGACCTGGGTCACCCTGGACGAGCTCCACAAGGAACTCGACGGCCTGCTCTTCACCGTTCCCGCCGACCTCTTCATCCCCGCCGGCGGCCGCCCGGAGACGATCGATCGGACGAACTGGCAGCGCTTCCTCGGCGCGGACGGCGCGCCCACGGCGAAGGTGATCGTCGAGGGCGCGAACTCGTTCGTCACCCCCGAGGCGCGCAAGCACCTGCAGGAGGCGGGCGTCGTGATCCTGCGCGACGCCTCCGCGAACAAGTGCGGCGTCATCTCCTCCTCCCACGAGATCATCGCGAACCTGCTCCTCGCCGAGGAGGAGTTCCTGGCGCACAAGGACGCCTACGTCCGGGACGTGCTCGCCATCCTCGAGAAGCGCGCCGCCGACGAGGCGAACCTCATCTTCCGGCGCCACCGCGCCGAGGGCGGGCGCCGGACGTACACGGAGATCTCCGACGCCCTCAGCGTGGAGATCAACGAGCAGGAGGCGCGGCTGTTCGCCTTCTTCGAGTCGCGCCCCGACGCCTGGAAGAGGCCCGTCTACCGCCGCGCGCTGCTCGCGCACCTGCCCGCGCTGCTGCGCGACAACCCGCAGTACCGGCTCCGCGTGAAGTCGCTGCCGTCCAAGTACCGGTCCGCGATGCTCGCCGCCGAGATCGCCACGGCGATGGTCTACCGGCGGCGCTTCGAGCCGAGCTTCGAGACGGCCCTCGAGGAGTACGTCGCGGCGACGTTCCCCTGATCGGGGCCGCGACGGCTACGTCGCGAGCGCGGCGTCGAGCTTCTTTCTCGCCGACTCGAACGCCGGCCTCTGCGCCGCGGGGATCACCCTCGTCTCCGTCCTCTGCACCTCGAACGGATCGAGCACCTTCCCCGCCGCGTCCTCGAGCTGGTAGTGCAGGTGCGGCGCGAAGGAGTGACCGCTGTTCCCCGAGGACGCGATCACCTGTCCCTTCTTCACTGCGCGGCCCACCGCCATCTCCTTCGGCAGGACGTCGAGGTGCAGGAAGATGGCGTGGCGGCCGGTCGCGAGATCGCGGATGTCGAGGCAGTTCCCGTTCCCGGCGAAGTTCCAGTTGCGCCGCTCGACGACGCCGTCGAACGGCGCGTGCACCGGCGAGCCCACGGGCGTCTTGAAGTCGACGCCCTTGTGGCGCCGGCCGTCCCGCAGGAGCGAGGTGATCTGCTCGTACTCCGAGATCGGCGCGTCCACGAGGCGCGGCTCCAGCTCCGAGCCGTCCGGCCGGAAGTAGCGCGGCCAGCGCGCCCCCTCCTCCTGGAAGCGGTACGCGGCGACGACCTTGCCGAGCTTCGACGAGGCGTAGCGGAGGGCCTCGACGACGGGCTCGCCGGAGTCCGGCAGGCCGGGCGCGGCGGCGTGCGGCGGGGTCCAGATCACCTCGAGGCGGTCGCCCTTCCGGCCGTCGCGGGCGATGCGCACGTCCCAGAGGAGGAGGCGGTTCACGACGGCCGTCAGCTCCGACGCGAGGCGCCGGTCGCCCGCGCCGAGCGCGGCGACGATCCCGTCCTCGAGGGGACCCGAGAGCGTGATGGCGAGGCGCCGGGGCGAGCCCGGCGGCGCGGACGTGGCCACCGTCGAGGCCGAGGCCGCGCTCGCGGTCGGGGTCGCGGTCGAGGTCGCGGTCGGGGTCGCGGTCGCGGTCGAGGTCGAGGTCGAGGTCGGGGTCGAGGTCGGGGTCGCGGTCGGCGTCGCGGTCGGCGTCGAGGTCGACGTCGCTCCCGCCGCCGAGGGAACCCCCGCCCCCGCGATCGCGTCAGCCCCGACGAACCACCCCTTCCTCACCGACGCCCGCCCGAGCCAGAACCCTGCGGCGAACGTGCCCATGAGAACGGCCAGGACCGCGAAACCCGCGAGCGAGCGGTGGCGCCTGGGCGGCCGGGAGCGGGACGGAGGCGGATCGAGGGCGAGGCCGACCATGACGAGAGAACGCCTGGCGCCCGTCCGGTCTTCCGCGGAGCCGGGGGAAGCCCGCCCTAGAAGAAGAATCGCTCGACCACGCCCCGGCTCCACTCGAGGATCGTCGGCCAGCCGACCACCGCATCGAGCGCCCGCTCGGCCTCCTCGAGCGGCACCTTCGCCCGGACCACGCTCTCGCTGCACGCCACGAGGCGGCAGCGCCCCGCCTCCCGCGCCTCGTGCAGCCTTCGTCCGGGCTCGCCCGGAAGCTCCCCATGCGCGTCGACGACGGCCCGGACGGAGGGTCCGAACAGGTAGACGTCCACCTGATCGCCCATGGCCGCCGCGGCCAGGGCGCAGGAGCCCGCGAGGCGGAGCGCTTCCTCGTCGGCATGCGACAGGAAGACGACGGTGCGCCGTTCGGGCATGCGGCCACTCATACGCGAGACGCGGGCTCTATGCTATGAGACGCCCCGATGTCCGAGGAGAAGAAGCCGGAGACCCCGGGTCCGGTCGTCGTGAGGAAGGGGCACGTGAAGCCCCCGCCGCCCGGGGTCCGCCTCGAGGCGCCGCAGGAGGAGGTCCTCGCGCCCGGCCCGGAGAAGGACAAGAAGGAGCGGCGCGACCCGAGGCCGCTCTGGCAGCGCATGGCCGAGGAGAAGTCCGGCGCCCCCAAGGCTCCCGGCGCCGCCCCGCCGCCCGGCCGCCGTCCTCCCCGCGGCGAAGGGCCGCGCGATCGCGCCGAGCGCCGAAACCCCCACGACCGACCCGCGCACCC
>DATDDC010000441.1:0-18461 GCA_036523995.1 Anaeromyxobacter sp. | reverse complement strand
CGCGCTCGCGGCGCCGGCGCGGGAGCGGCGGGTGGCGCGCGGTCAGTCGGCCTTCGGCTTCCCCGGCTTGTACCCGACGCCCTTCACGGCCGCGGCGAGCGCCTCCGGCTTGGCCTTGCTGCGATCGTAGACGACGACCGCGTGCTTCGCCTCGAGGCTCGTCTCCACCCACTTCACGCCCTGGACGTCGGCGAGCGCCGTGGTGACCCTCTGGGCGCACATGCTGCAGTGCATGCCGTCGATGGGAATGACGACCCTGTTTCCCTTCGCCGCGGCGTCACCGGCGGTGACGGTGCCGGTCTTCGGGTGCTCGCAGGCGTGCTCGGCTTCCTGGCCGTGCTCCTCGGAAGCGAGCGGCACGGCGGGCAACGCGAAGGCCACCAGCGCGGCTGCGATCTCGGCTGCGAGGCTCGTCTTCATCTGGGCACCTCCTCATCGGGCGTGGACCCACCGGCGCAGGCCCGGCGCAGGTCGGCGAGGCCAAGCTAACCACCTATCGCGGCCGTCGAGAAGCCACGCCAGGGCCGCGCGGGGGCGCCCCCCTCGTCGGTCGTCGCCGGCCGGGACGCGAGCGGCCGGCCCTCGCGGCGCCCGCCGCCGGCGGCTCCGGACCTCCACGGCGCGGGCGATTGGACCAGCTAGAATCTGGAACTTGGACTAGTTGGCCCAAGATCGCTTCGCGACTTGGCTCTTCCGGGCCGCGGCCCGACGGCCTATTCGTTCGGGCGAGGAGTCGAACGTGAGCACGCCACTCGGAATCAAGCTGGATCCCCGCGCCGAGGAGCCCCTCTATCGTCAGCTCTTCGACCAGATCGTCGCCCGCATCCAGAGCGGCACGTTCCCGCCTCGCTATCGGCTTCCCCCCACGCGGGCCCTGGCGCGCGACATCGACACGCACCGCAACACGGTCGTGCGCGCCTATCAGGACCTCGAGTCCGCGGGCTTCGTGGTCTCCTCGGTGGGGCGCGGCACCTTCGTCGCCGACCCGCCATCCCCCGGCGCGGAGAGGGCGGCGCCGATCCAGCGCGCCGGCGCCCTCCCCTGGGCCTCGCTCGCGAGCCGCGCCCTGCAGGCGGAGCCGCTGAGCCGCGGCGAGCGGCTCGGCGTCGGCGCGCGCCGGCCCGACACCATCACGCTGTCCGCCATGCACCCGTCCCCGGATCTGCTCCCCGCCGAGCTCTTCCGCCGCTGCCTCGAGCACGCCCTGCGCACGCAGCGGGGCAAGGCCCTCGGGTACGCGCCGCGCGAGGGCATCGCGCCCCTGCGCGGCCTCGTCGCGGAGGATCTCGTTCGCCAGGGCATCCCCGCCTCGGCCGAGGACGTCGTCATCACGACCGGCAGCCAGCAGGCGCTCGACCTCGTCGTGCGGGCCCTCGTGAACCCCGGCGATCCGGTCCTCGTCAACGAGACGACGTACCACGGTGCCCTGAGCCTTCTCTCGCTCGGCGGCGCGCGGATCATCGGCGTCCCGAACGACGAGGAAGGGCCCGACCTCGCCGCGATCGAGCGGTTCGGCCGCGCCGGTGTGAAGCTCCTCTATCTCATGCCGAACTGCCAGAACCCCATCGGCTGCCGGATCTCGCAGGAGCGCCGCGAGGCCCTCGTCGCCTGGTCGCACGCCGCGGGCGTGCCGCTCGTCGAGGACGACTACGCTTCCGACCTCGACCTCGACGGCGCCCCGCCGCTCAGCCCGCTCCGCAGCCTGGACGGCGAGGTCATCTACTTCGGCACGTACTCGAAGAAGCTCATCCCGGCGCTCCGCATCGGCTACCTGGTCTGCCCGCGGGCGCTCCGCACCGCCATCTGCCAGATGAAGCAGGCGATGGACCTCGGGACCTCGGCCTTGCTGCAGCACGCGCTCGCCGAGTTCCTGGCGCGCGGCTACCTGGCGCGGCACCTCGGCGCCGTGCGGTCGGAGTACCGGCGCCGTCGCGACGCGCTCGAGGAGGCGCTGGGGCGTCACCTGCCGCGCGGCGTGCGCTGGAAGCGTCCCGAGACCGGCGTGGCGCTCTGGATCCCGGCCCCGCCCGGCCTCGACGTCGCGGCGCTCTACGCCGAGGCGCAGCGCCTCGGCGTCGTGTTCAGCCCGAGCACGCTCTACGAGGTGGGCGGCGCGCAGCGGCACGGCCTGCGCCTCACGTTCTGCGCGGAGCCCGCGGAGCGCCTCGTCGAAGGCGCGCGACGGCTGGGCCGCGCCTGGGCGGCGGTGGAGCGGCGCGGGCGCTCCGCTGCGCCGGTGAGCCAGCTCGAGGTCGTCTAGCAGGTTCGCAGCCGTCCGGAGGTCGATATGGAGAAGGGCACTCCCGCCACCAAGCTCGGGCTCGCCGAGATGCTCCGCGGCGGGGTCATCATGGACGTCGTCGACGTGGACCAGGCGCGCATCGCCGAGGAGGCGGGCGCGGCCGCGGTGATGGCCCTCGAGCGCGTGCCGGCCCAGATCCGCAAGGAGGGCGGCGTCGCGCGCGCGAGCGACCCCGCCATGATCCGGGCCATCCAGGCCGCGGTGACCATCCCCGTCATGGCGAAGTGCCGCATCGGCCACTTCATGGAGGCGCGGATCCTGGAGGCGCTGGAGGTGGACTTCGTCGACGAGAGCGAGGTCCTCACGCCGGCGGACGAGGAGCACCACATCGACAAGCAGGCCTTCGCCGTCCCGTTCGTGTGCGGCTGCCGCGACCTCGGCGAGGCCCTGCGCAGGGTGGGCGAGGGGGCCGCGCTCCTGCGGACGAAGGGTGAAGCAGGCACGGGCAACATCGTCGAGGCGGTCCGCCACCTGCGCGCCGTCCGCGCCGGGATCCGGCACCTCCAGGGCAGCGATCGCGAGCAGCTCATGACCGAGGCGAAGCGGCTCGGGGCGCCCTACGACCTCGTCTGCCGCGTCGCCGAGACCGGCAAGCTTCCGGTCCCGAACTTCGCCGCGGGCGGCATCGCGACTCCGGCCGACGCCGCGCTGTGCATGGCGCTCGGCGCCGAGGCCGTGTTCGTGGGGAGCGGCATCTTCCTGTCCGCCGATCCGGTGCGCCGCGCCAGGGCCATCGTCGACGCCACCACCTACTGGGAGGATCCCCGGAAGCTGGCGGAGGTGAGCGGCGGCCTGGGCGCCGCCATGCCCGGCCTCGAGATGGCGACCCTCGCCGAGGGCGAGCGGATGGCGGCGCGGGGGTGGTGATGGGCTGCGTCGGCGTGCTCGCCCTCCAGGGCGGGTTCGGGGCGCACGGCCGCGCGCTCCGGGAGGCCGGCCTGGAAGCGCGGGAGATCCGCGATGCCCGAGGGCTCGCCGCGGTGGGCGGCCTCGTGCTGCCGGGCGGCGAGAGCACGGCCCAGCTGCGGCTCATCGAGCGCCACGGGCTCGCGGACCCGCTCGAGGCCTTCGTCGCCTCGGGACGGCCGGTGCTCGCCACCTGTGCCGGCCTCATCCTCGCGGCGCGGCAGGTGCGCCCCGTGCAGCGGAGCTTCGGCTGGCTCGACGTCGAGGTGGAGCGCAACGCCTATGGCCGCCAGCTCGAGAGCTTCGAGGACGTGGCCGACGGGGACGGCTCCCCGCTCGTCTTCATTCGCGCGCCGCGGATCACCGCCGTGGCCGGAAGCGTGGCGGTGCTGGCCCGATGGCGTGGCGACCCGGTGCTGGTCCGGGCAGGCGCCGTGACCGGCGCGACGTTTCACCCGGAGCTCACTCGCGACCGGTGGGTCCAGCGGCTCGCCTTCGGGCGGCTCCTGGCATCGTGAGGGCGGGCGCGGCGCGTATACTGTGAGCGCCATGGCGACCGCGGGGAAGCTCTTCGACGTCGTCGTCCTGGGCGGCGGACCTGCCGGCGCGTCGGCCGCGATCCACTGCGCGAAGGTGGGGCTCGAGACCCTGCTGCTCGAGCGAAGAGGTCTCCCCCGGGACAAGGTGTGCTCGGGGATGATCATGGGCCGGTGGGCGCACGAGGTCATCGAGAGCGGCTTCGGCCCGGTTCCGGAGGAAATCCTCGCGGAGCCGAAGTACCTCGCCGGCCACAAGATCCACGTCCCGGGCGCCGCTCCGGTCGCGATCCCCTGGCGCACGCCGATCGCCTGGCGGAAGGATCTGGACGGCTGGATGATCCGGAAGGCCGCCGCGCAGGGGGCATGCGTCTGGGACCGCTCCCGGGTCCTCTCGACGGAGGAGGAGGGAACGCGCTACCGGCTCCGGGTGGCCAGGGAACGGGAGGAGGTCGCCGTCTCGGCCCGGTTCCTCGTAGGAGCCGAGGGGGCGGCCTCGCCGCTGAGGAGAACGCTCTTTCCCGATCTTCGCGCGCGCTACTCGAAGCCTCTGCGGGAATGCTACGCCGGCGCGCTCGACCTCGAGCGAGACTGGTTTCACTGGTTCTTTCCGAAGGGCCGTCCCCGCCCTCGCTTCGCGGTGAATCACAAGGGCGGCGCGTTCATCATCGAGGGGAGCGGCATTCCGGAGCTGCGGCGGGAGATCGCCCAGACGCTCTCACCCCACGGGCTCGATCCGGCGCAGGCGCCCACGTCGCGGGACGGCTGCATGATCGCCGTCCTCCACCGCGAGCTGGCCTCGGGTCGCTTCCGACCTGCTCGCGACCGTGCGCTCCTCGCCGGAGATGCGGCGGGCCTGATCCTTCCCATCACCTTCGAGGGGATCGGGACCGCGGTCCTGAGCGGCCGAAACGCCTGCGAGGCGATCGTGGGAGCGATGGCCGGGGGTCGGTCGGCGGCGGAGCTGTACGTGAAGGCCCTCGAGCCCGTTCTCCGGGCGATCGCCCGCCTCGCGGAGCTGGAAGAGGAGCTCGGCGGGCGCGCCGCGCAGGGACCGGCGGCGCTCGCCGACGCTCTCTCCGACGCTTACCAGGAGACGGCCAGGGTGCAATGAGCCGCGCGGCGCGAGCCGCGCGCCGCCTTCACCGGCCTCGAGCTCGTCCCTCAGGAAACGTGATCCCGGCGATCCGGCTCCGCTCCGGGGCGCCGCCGCTCCTCGTCGCGCGCATCGCGGGCCGCGCCGTTGCGCGATCGCCGCGGACCGTCGGCGCGCCTGTCCCGGGCGCGGCGCCGCGTCGCGCCGGGCGCGCGGGCGGTGAGGCCGGCCACGGCGTAGTCCGCGATCTGCTCGGCGACCTCCTCGGCGGTGTGCGGGCCGTCCGGCCGGTACCAGTGCGCGGTCCAGTTCAGCGCTCCGGAGAACCCGCGCATCGCCAGCGTGGGATCGGCGCGCCGCAGCTCGCCGCGGCGCATGCCGAGCGCGATGAGGGCGCGGAGGCCGTCCTTGTACCGGGCGCGCTTGGCGGCGATGCGCGCGCGCAGCTCCGGCGAGAGCGCGTCGACCTCGAAGTGCGCCGCGGACCCCTCCGCGTCGTCGATGAGGCAGAGCACGTGGGCGGCGGCGAAGTCGTGCAGGCGCTCGTCGACGGGGCCACGGGCGCTGCGTGCGATCTCCAGCTCCTCCTGGAGCCGGTCGAGGGCGCGGTCCTGGCAGAAATAGAGGAGCTCTTCCTTCGAGGCGAAGTAGTGGTAGAGGTTCGCCGGCGAGAGGTCCGCCTCGGCCGCGATCTCGCGCATGCCGGCCGCCGCGAAGCCGCGCTCGCGGTAGACGCGCTCGGCGGCGCGGATGATCCGGAACCGCTCCTCCTCGCGGCGCCGCTCGCGCCGGCTCTGGCCGCGCGCCGGGATCGAACCCCCGTTCACATTGCGATCCATCGTTCGATCTTGAGCGCGCGGCCGCGCCGCGTCAAGGCGCGCTCGGCCGCGGCCCGGACACGCCCCGCCCGGAGCGCGAGATGCCCTCGCCATCGGATCTTGCCGGGGTTTCCGGCTCGCCGCGCGCCGGGCAGCGGGAGGGTCGAGCGGCCGAGCCAATTCGAACGGCTGTTCGAAGTGGAGAACCGTGATTCGAAAAGTGGAACGCATGATCGAAACCGGATTGACAGATTGCCGCAGGCCTTGCTAGCGTCCCCGACCGAGCCGAGGCCTCCGAGATCGCCCTCTCCGCCTTCGGCTCGCAGGCCGCGCACTCTCCGCACCGCCGCGCGGCAGGCAACGGTCGTCCACGGCGTTTCGAGTCGCGCGTCGCTCTCGAAGTCCTGACGATGGGAGACGTACTCATGGCTGACGCAACGTATGACGCGGTCGTCATCGGTGGCGGACACCACGGCACGATCATGGCGTGCTACCTCGCCAAGGCGGGGCTGAAGGTCGCGGTGCTGGAGAAGCACACGAACTTCGGCGGCGGCGCGATCAGCGAGGAAGGCCCCGCGCCCGGCTTCCGGCAGAACCCCTGCGCTCACTTCACTCGCTTCTACGGTCACCCCGCCTACGAGGACTTCGACCTCCGCGGCGAGGGCCTCGAGTACGTGTTTCCCGAGCAGAACGAGGGGATGATCTTCGACGACGGCTCGAGCTTCATCGGGTACTCGGCGTTCCGCGTCATCGATCCCGTCACGGGACGGACGGAGTTCGCGCCGGACAACGTCAAGAAGACCTGCGAGCAGATCCGGGAGTTCTCGAAGCGCGACGCCGACATGTACCTGCGGCTCGTCGATCAGTACCGCCGCTACTGGAAGTCGGCCTTCCACCGGCACCGCTTCTCTCCGCCGACGCCCTGGGGCATACCGGACGCGCTCGAGGAGCTCATGGCGATCCCGGACAGCGGGGTCGAGCCCGTCCACCAGTTCATGTCCATCCGGCAGATGGCGTACGACTACTTCGAGAGCGCGGAGCTGCGCACCCTCTTCATGCGCGCGACGCCGACGTCGGGCGGGTGCTTCCCGGACGACCCGGGCGGGCTGCAGACCCTCGTCCACGTGATGGGGCTCGTGCTCTCCTTCGAGCCCGCCGCTATCGTGAGGGGCGGCACCCAGTCGATCACCAACGCGCTCGTCTCGGCCGGCAAGAAGCTGGGCGTCCAGTACTTCACCGGTCGTGACGTGGACAGGATCACGGTCGAGGGCGGCAAGGCCACCGGCGTCGCCCTGGCCGACGGGAGCCACATCGGCGCGCCCCTCGTCGTCTCCGACCTCGGCCTGCCGCAGACGTACCTGCGCCTCCTGCGCAACGAGGTCATCTCGGACCGCATCCGCCACCGGCTGTCCAACATCCACTACGACCGCGGCCAGATCCTGTGGGGCAACGTGGCCATGCACGAGCTCCCCAAGTACAGGGCCGACAACCTCAACCCCGGTGTGGGCATCCAGCCGCGGCTCTACACCGGCGCGAAGGACCCCGACTACCTCGCCTCGAAGTACCAGCACGACATCTTCATCCTGGGCTTCCCGCAGCAGCTCTACGTGCTCACGGCGCCCGACAGCATCTGGGACCGCACGCGCGCGCCGGAGGGAAAGCACACCATCCTCATCGAGGACTTCACCGCGCCGGCGCGCCTCTTCTCGGCGCGAGACTGGGGCCGCATCAAGGAGGACTTCGTCAACCAGTGGCTCGACAAGTGGCAGACCTACGCGCCCAACATGACGCGCGACAACGTCATCGCCACGCGCATCTACTCGCCGTATGACGTCCAGGCCGGGCACCCCGACATGATCGAGGGGGGCTGGACCGAGGGCTCGATGTTCGCCTCGCAGCTCGGGCGATTCCGCCCGTTCCCGGAGCTCGCCGACTACCGCAGCCCGGTGAAGAACCTCTACCTGTGCTCGTCGAACCTCCACTCCGCGGCCGGCATCGGCCGCGGCAGCGGGTACATCGCCTACAAGTGCATCGCGGAGGACCGAGGGCTGCCACGCTTCTGGGAGAAGAGCGGCCGCTCTTTCTGAGGTCGCGCTCCCGCGGAGGAGGCTCCGATGCGCGCAGTCGTGTGCCTGAAGCAGGTGGTCGATCCGCTCACCCCGGCGACGGAGCTGGCGCTGGATCGCGCCGCCAAGAAGATGAAGCCCGCCGCGGCCGGTCCCCCCGTCATCAACGGCTACGACGAGCAGGCGCTCGAGGCCGCGCTGCGGCTGCGGGAGAGCCTCGGCCAGCTCGAGATCGTGGCGCTCTCGCTCGGCGAGCGCTTCCACCTCGACGTGATGAAGCGGTCGCTCGCGGTCGGCGCCGATCAGCTCGTCCTCGTGCAGGATCCCTCCCTCGACACGCCCGACTCGCACCGCGTCGCGACGGCCCTGGCCGCCGCCATCCGCAAGATCGGCGCGGTCGACCTCGTGCTGTGCGGGCGGCAGGCGTCCGACTGGGACAATGCGATCGTTCCGCTGCTGCTCGCCGAGCTGCTCGGCATGCCCTGCCTGACGCTGGCGCGGCGCGTGTCGGTCCAGGGCGCGCGCGTGGAGATCGACCGGGTCCTCCCGGACGGAAGCCAGACCATGTGGAGCGAGCTGCCGGCCGTCGTCACGGTGACGAGCGAGCTCGGGGCGCTCCGCATGCCCACCGCGCGCGCGCGCCTGGCCACGGCGCGCATCCAGCCGAAGCTCCTCACCCTCGCGGACCTGGGCGTGGCGGCCGCCGAGCCGCCGCAGGTCGAGGTGCGCGACCTCTCCATCCCGGTGGCGGGGCGCGAGTGCCGGTTCGTCGAGGCGGCGGACGGCGCCGCGGCGGGCCGCCGGCTGGCCGAGATCCTGATGGAGGCCGGGGTGGTGCGGCCGGAAGGAGCGCGATAGCCATGGCCGGCATCCTCATCCACTCGGCCGTCGAGCAGGGCGAGCTCCGCGCGGAGTTCTGGGAGCTCGTCACCGTCGCGAGGCAGCTCGCCCCGTCCGTCGGGGGCGGGCTGCGCGTCGCCCTCGCCGGATCGCAGCTCGGGGACGCGCTCGAGCAGGCGCGGCGCGCGGGCGCCGCCGAGGTCCGCGTCCTCGAGCACGCGCAGCTCGCCGACCCCTGGCCGGAGGGCCACTTCGAGGCGCTCGCGGCGCTGTGCGGCCGCCTCGATCCCGAGGTCGTGCTCGTCCCGCGGACGCCGCTCGGCGCCGAGGTCGCGGCGCGGCTCGCCATCCGCCGCGGCGCCTCGCTCGTCCACGACGTGACGCACGTCCAGAAGGGAGCGGACGGCATCACGGCGACGCGGCCCGTCTTCGGCGGCGCCGTCTCGGCCACCGTGCAGGCGCGACGAGGGCCATGGGTGATCGTCCCGAGGCCGCACGCCTTCGCGGCCGCCGCTCCGGCGGATGGCGAAGCGTCACCGGTCGTCCGCGAGGCGTTCGCTCCAGCCACGCCGCCCCGCACCTTCTGCGGGGCGCGCACGCGGCAGGGGTCCTCGGGCGCGAAGGACATCGAGAAGGCGAGGGTGCTCGTCTCGGGAGGCGCTGGCCTGGGAGGCCCCGAGCCCTTCCGGCTCCTCGGCGAGGTCGCCGAGCTCCTCGGCGGCGCCGTCGCCGCCTCACGCGTGGCGGTCGACGCCGGCTGGGTCCCCACGTCGCTCCAGGTCGGGCTCACCGGCAGGAGCGTCGCGCCCGACCTGTACCTCGCGGTCGGCATCTCCGGGGCGACGCACCACCTCGCCGGCTGCTCCTCGGCGCAGGTCATCGCCGTCGTCAATTCGGATCCGGCGGCTCCGTTCTTCCGGCTCGCGAACTACGGCGTGGTCGGCGACTGGAAAGAAGTGATCCCGGCCTTCCGCGATGCGCTGAAGGAGAAGCTCGCCACGAGCCGTGTGGCTTGACGGAACCGATGGTCGCCATGGAGATGACCCGCCCACCCTACTGGAACGTCGCCGGCAAGGACCTCATGTACCTGGTCCTGGCGATCCAGGTCGCGGTCCTGGGGTACGGCGTCTACCGGCGCTGCCGCGTCTGGCGGGGCGCCACCCGGTTCGCGCGCCTCGACGAGATCGGCCTGCGGCTCCGGCAGGTGCTGGCGCAGGCGGTGGCGCAGCGCCGGCTGCTCCGGGAGCGCGGCGCCGGCCTCGCCCATCTCGCCTTCTCGTGGGGATTCGGGCTCCTCCTCGTCGGCACCGCGGTCGCGATGCTCGACGAGGACTTCGGCATCCCGGTGATGCGCGGCGCCTTCTACCTCTGGTTCCAGTCGCTCGCGCTCGACCTCGCCGGGCTCGCCGCCATCGCCGGCGTGGCGGTGATGCTGTGGCGCCGCCACGTGACGAAGGCGAGCCGCCTGCGCGAGCCGGCGGATCGGCCGGAGACGACGCTCGACGCGCTCGTGCCGGTCGTCTTCCTGCTCGTCCTCGTGACCGGGTTCGCCATGGAGGGAGCCCGCATCGCCGCCCTGGACGATCCCTGGGGCCGATGGTCGCCGGTGGGCTACGCCACCGGCCTCGCGCTCCGGGGAGCGCTCCCGGGCGACGCGGCGCTGAAGGCCCTCCACGGCGGGCTCTGGTGGTTCCACCTCGTGATCGCGTCGGCGTTCGTGGCGGCCATCCCCTACACGAAGCTCGCCCACGTCGTGACGGCGCCGCTCGGCATCTTCTTCGCGCCGATCGGTCCCGCCGACCGCGCCCTCCGGCCCGTCGACTTCGAGAGCGGCGCCCGCCTCGGCCTCGGCGCGCGCGACGGCTTCACCTGGAAGCAGGCGCTCGACGCCGAGACGTGCACGCAGTGCGGCCGGTGCCAGGCCGCCTGTCCCGCCTACGCGACGGGCCAGCCGCTGTCGCCGAAGGCGCTCGTCGGCGACCTCCGCGATCACGCCCGCGGCCGTCCCGCCCACGGCCCGGTCCATCTGCCGGCCACGGCCGAGCGGCCCCTCCTCGCCCAGGACCTTCCCGAGCTCGTCGCCGCGGTCTCGCCGGAGGCCGTGTGGACGTGCGTCACCTGCGGCGCCTGCGTCGAGGCCTGCCCGCTGGGGGTCGAGCACGTGCCCACCGTGGTCGAGATCCGCCGGCATCTCGTCATGGAGGCTGCGAGCTACCCGGAGCGGCTGCAGGCGGCGATGGCCAACCTCGAGGCGCGCGGCACGCCGTACCAGGGCACGAGCACGTCGCGCACCGCCTGGACGCGCGGGCTCGACGTCCCTCGCATGGCGCAACGCCGGCGCGCCGAGGTCCTGTTCTGGGTGGGGTGCGCCGGGGCATTCGACGAGCGCGGCCAGAAGGTGGCGCGCGCCATCGCCACCGTGCTGCGGCGGGCGGGCGTGGACTTCGCCATCCTCGGCGAAGAGGAGTCCTGCACCGGCGACGCCGCGCGGCGCATCGGCGACGAGCTCCTCTTCTCCACCTGCGCGCAGCGCGTCCTCGAGACGCTCGCGAAGTACGAGTTCGGCGCGATCGTCACGGGGTGCGCGCACTGCTTCCACTCGCTCAAGAACGAGTACCCGCAGCTCGGGGGGAAGTTCCGCGTCCTTCACCACACCGAGCTCCTCCGCGACCTGCTCGCCTCCCGGCGCCTGGAAGCGAAGGCGCCCGACGGCGACGTCGTGACGTTCCACGATCCGTGCTACCTCGGCCGCTACAACGGCCAGTGCGACGCGCCGCGCGCCGTCCTCCGCGCCATCCCCGGCGTGCGCATCGAGGAGATGGCCCGCAGCCGCGAGCAGAGCTTCTGCTGCGGGGGAGGCGGCGGCCACGCCTGGATGGGCGAGCTGTCGGGCGGGCGCATCAGCCACGCGCGGGCCGATCAGGCGCTCGCCACCGGCGCGCGCACGGTCGCGACGGCGTGCCCGTTCTGCGCCTCGATGCTGAAGGACGGCCTGGCGGTGCGCAGCCCGGGGAGCGGCCCGCAGGTCCTGGACGTGGCCGAGATCGTCGAGCTCTCGACCCGTCCAGGACCGCGGCCCGACCACTGAATCGAGGACCCATTCACGAAGGGAGCATCGAGGAGGGGGATGGACGAAGAGAGCGAAGGTCTTCTCGGTGCAGCGCGGTGACGTCGCATGGCGACGAAGGAGTCTCCGATGGCAGTGCAGACGACGAACGGCTCCGGCGTGATCCCCGGCTTCGACTTCGATCCCCAGGCGGACCTCGAGCAATCCCCGGCCTGGTTCCTCGACGGCACCCACTCCGTCCCCCCGTGGACTCCGCTGTTCGGATGGTTCTGGATCAACTTCTGCCGCCACGGCATGCAGTACGGCGCGGAGAAGCTGTCGCTCCCCACCGTGAAGGGCTGGGACTGGCGGTTCAAGAACGGCGGCGGGTACCTGACCTTGCTCCTCGTGAAGTCGGAGGAGGAGCGGCGCGAGCGGGAGAAGCGGTTCCGCGACGCCATCCGGCCCTTCGTCGAGGACTACGACGGCCTGTGGCGCGGCTTCGTGAAGGAGATGCTCGGCCACTACGCCGGCCTGAAGAAGCTCGATCTCGCCACGGCGACGCAGATCGAGCTCCTCGACAACTTCGAGCAGACCGTGAACGTGTGCCGCCGCATGTGGGAAGTCCACATGTACATGATGTACGGCACGTACACGGCCTACATCCTCTTCGAGAACATGTGCCGCGAGCTCGTCGGCATCGACGACACGAATCCGCTGTTCCACACCCTCATCAGCGGCTTCGACAACAAGGTTCTCCAGGTCGACAAGACCATCTGGAAGTTCTCGCGCAAGGCGCAGGAGATGGGCCTCGCCTCCATCTTCCTGGAGAGCGATCCGAAGGACATCGCCGCGAGGCTCGACGCCCACCCGAAGGGGAAGAAGTTCATGGCCGAGTTCCGCGCCTTCCTCGACGAGGACGGCTGGCGCATGCAGCGCATGGCCGAGATCAACGTGCCCACCTGGATCGAGGATCCCGCCCCGGCGCTCACCACGGTGAAGCAGTTCCTCGCCAAGGGAGGCGAGTTCAACCTGGAGGTCGAGCGCGAGAAGCTCACCCGGGAGCGCAAGCGAGCGGAGGAGACCGTCCTCGCCAAGGTGGCCCCCGAGCAGAAGGGCTGGTTCACGACGCTCCTGCGCCTCGCGCAGAAGTCCGGCGTCTTCAGCGAGGAGCACGACCACTACCTCGACCTGTACGCCCACGCGATGATCCGGCGCTCCGCCCTCGCCCTCGGCGAACGCTTCGCGAAGGCCGGCACCCTCGACGCGCCCGACGACGTCTTCTTCCTCATCCCCGACGAGATCCGCAAGGCCGCCATCAACCCGGACCAGTTCGACCTCCGCCCCGTCGTGACGCAGCGGCGGGCCAGGTGGCGGGAGTGGTCGCGCGTGCCGAACCCTCCGGTCATCCTCAAGGACGGGTTCGACATGGACCAGGCCATGGCCGTGCTGGTGAAGTCGAACGATCCCATCGCGCTCAAGGTCGTCGTCGGCTCGATGCCGATCGCGCGGCCCGAGCTCAAGGCCGACCTCCACGGCACGTGCGGCTCGCCGGGCGTGGCGGAGGGGACGGCGAGGGTGATCCTGAGCGAGGAGAACCTGGGCGAGGTGCAGCCCGGCGACATCCTCGTCGCCGCGACGACCTCGCCGAGCTGGACGGCGGTCTTCTCCTTCATCAAGGGCGTCGTCGTGGATCGCGGCGCCTCGCTGTCCCATGCCGCCATCGTGGGCCGCGAGTACGGGATCCCCGTCCTGATGAACGTGTTCGTCGGCACGCAGAAGGTGAAGTCGGGGCAGAGGATCCGCGTGGACGCGAACATGGGCGCCCTCTATGTCCTCGACAAATAGCCGCGTCGCCGTCGATCGCGATCCGGGCCGGCCGCCGTCCCGGGCCGGCGAGGAGCAGCCGGCGCAGAGGTGGATCTGGTGGCTGGAGGAGCTCGGGAAGGAGCACAACGATCTCGTCGGGAAGAAGTGCGCCAACCTGGGCGAGATGACCAAGCTCGGGATGCGAGTTCCCCCCGGGTTCGCGATCTCGGTAGACGGTTACCAGAAGTACATGGAGCTGACCGGCCTCGCCGGCCGGATCGAGGCGTACTTCACCTCGCTCGGCGACGAGCTGCGGCACAGCCTCGGCAAGCAGATGGAGGCGAGCCGCGCCGCCCAGCAGATGATCCGGGCGGAGCCGATGCCCTCCGCCCTCGGCGACGAGATCGAGCGCCACTACGAGGCCCTGTGCCGCCGCTGCGGCGCTCGCGACGTCCCGGTCGCGGTGCGATCGAGCGGCGCGGTGAGCATGCCCGGGCAGATGGAGACCTATCTTCACGTCCGGGGCAGCGCCGAGGTGAAGCGCAGGGTCGTCGCGGTGTGGGAGAGCGCGTTCAACACGCGGGCGATCGCCTTCCGGCTGGAGAAGGGAATGCCGGTCGACCGCGCGCCCATCGGCGTCGCCGTCGTCAAGATGGTCGACGCCAAGAGCGCCGGCGTCGTCCTCACGGTCTCCCCCCTCACCGGCGACACCGATCGCGCGGTGATCGAGGGGAACTGGGGGCTGGGCGAGAGCGTGGTGAGCGGCGAGATCACGCCGGACCACTTCGAGATCGAGAAGGCCACTCTCGCGATCGAGAAGGACGTTCACCGCAAGCTGCGCTGGGTCGTGTCGACGGGAAGCGGCACCGCCAAGGCGGACGTGCCGGCGGAGATGCAGGAAGAGCCTTGCCTGACGGACGCGGAGATCCGCGAGCTCATCCGCATCGCGCTCGACGTCGAGAAGCACTTCGGCGTGCCCCAGGACATGGAGTGGGTGGTGGACCGGGACCTCCCTTTCCCCGAGAACGTCTTCTGGGTCCAGGCGAGGCCGGCCAAGTACACGCCGAGGAAGAAGGGCGACGAGACCGACTACCTCGTGGACCAGATGGCGAGGCTGTTCCGCCGCTGAACGCGACGGGCCCGCCAAGGAGGAGCTCACCATGGCCGTACTGTTCAACCAGCACTGGGACGTCGCTCCGGGGAAGCAGCAGGCCTACTCCGACTTCGTGATGACCTACTACAACCCCACGCTGAACAGGATCGGCATCAAGCTGGTGGGCGGGTACTACGTGACGGTCGGCATGGGGCCCCGCATCATCGCCGTGGGGCTGACCGAGAGCTTGCCCGACCTCGAGCAGGCGATGGCCTCGAAGGAGTTCGAGGAGATCACGAGCCGCCTCCAGGAGCACGTGACGCATTACCACAGCAGGATCCTGGTCCCCACCGGGCGCGTGAAGATGGACGGGTACAAGGTCCAGACCGGCATCTGGAAGTTCCACCAGTACTGGAACATCATCCCCGGCGTCGAGAAGGACTACACCGAGTTCGTCAAGAGCGAGCACCTCCCCGCCCTGGAGCGGCTCGGCATGCCCGTCGTCGCAGCGTGGCGCGTGGTGGTGGGCTCGGGGCCCTACATCCTGAGCGAATGCTCCGCGGCCAACATCGTCGACATCGCGAAGGCCATCGACACGGACGAGTTCCGGCGCGTCACGCTGAAGCTCAGGAACTCGTTCGTGACGGACTACCAGAGCCGCATCCTTGCGCCGACGGGGCGCATCGACCTGCCGCACTTCATGCACGACATGCTGAAGGGGCTCTGACGCGGGCAGGCGCGTCGGGATCGCGCCGGGGCAGGGACCATGGACTTCTTCATCCACGGCGAGTGGTCGCCCTCGACGACGTCGCGGACGACCGCCGTCCTGAACCCGGCGACCGGCGACGTCGTCGACACGGTGCCGCTGGGCGACGCCGCGGACGCCGATCGCGCCGTCGAGTCGGCGGCGGCCGCGCTGGTGCACTGGCGCAAGGTGCCGATGGCGGAGCGGGCCCAGCTGCAGCACGCGGCTGCGCAGCGGCTCCGCGGACGGGCCGACGAGCTGGCCCGGCTCCTCACGCTGGAGCTGGGGCGGCCGCTCGCCGGAGCGAAGGCCGAGATCGAGCGGACCGCCGACCTGCTCGACTACTTCGCCGAGGAGGGCCTGCGCCTCAAGGGCGAGATCCCGATGATCAACGAGGCCCACGAGCGCGTCCTCGTGGTCAAGGAGCCGGTCGGCGTGGTGGTGGCGATCGCGCCGTTCAACTATCCGTTGACGCTGCTCACCTTCAAGCTGGGCGCCGCGCTCATCACCGGCTGCACCGTGGTGGCGAAGCCCGCCACGGCCACCCCGCTCACGACCCTGAAGCTGGCGGAGCTCTTCCGGCATGCGGGCTATCCGCCGGGCGTGTTCAACGCGCTCACCGGGACCGGCAGCGAGCTCGGGAACGCCCTCGTGGCGCACCCCACGCCGCGCAAGGTCGCCTTCACCGGCAGCAGCGCCGCGGGCAAGCGGATCGCGGCGCTGGCCGCGGGGACCAACAAGCGCGTCACGCTGGAGATGGGAGGCCAGTCGCCCGCGATCGTCTGCCGCGACGCGGACCTGGACAGGGCCGTCCCCGCCATCGTGAAGCATGCGTTCGCGAACAGCGGCCAGTTCTGCTATCGCGTCAATCGCGTCTACGCGCACCGCGACGTCTACCGGCCGTTCATCGAGCGGTTCGTCCAGGCGGCGGCCAAGCTGAAGGTGGGCAACGGGCTCGAGCCCGGCTGCGACATGGGCCCGCTCGTCAACGAGGAGATCTTCGCCACGAGCGCGAGCCACGTCGAGGACGCGCTCTCGAAAGGCGCGCGCGTCCTGATCGGCGGCGCGCGGCTCACCGGCGGCGCCTACGACGCGGGCTTCTTCTTCCCGCCCACGCTGCTCGTCGACACGAACCACGGCATGAGGATCATGACCGAGGAGACGTTCGGCCCGGTCGTGGGGATCATGCCCTTCGACGGGCTCTCGGCGGCGATCGCCCTCGCCAACGACTCACCGTACGGGCTCGCGGGGTACGTCTTCAGCCGCGACCTCGCAACGGGCCTGCGCGCGGCCGAGGAGCTCGAGGCCGGCTCGGTCTGGGTGAACGACATCCACCGCTCGTACAACCTGGTGCCGTTCGGCGGCGTCAAGGAGAGCGGGCTCGGCCGCGAGAAGTCGCACCACGGGCTCGAGGAGTACCTGGAGCTCAAGACCATCTACCTGGCGATGGGTTCGTGACCCATGAACGACGACCACCGGAGCATCTACCTTCGTGCGCGGGAGTACTGGAACACGCGCTTCAACGACCTCCACGTCCCCGTCGCGTACGCCTTCGCGCGCGAGCTCCTGCTGGCCCATCCCGGCGCCGATCGCGACGTGGTCGTGCCGGCCATCCTCCTGCACGACGTGGGCTGGAAGTCGATCCCCGAGGACCGGCAGCTGCGCGCCTTCGGCGTGGAGGTGCGCGACGAGGCGCTGCGGCGGTTCCACGAGACCGAGGGCGCGCGCATCGCCGCCGAGATCCTCTCGGCGGTCGGCGTCGCGCCGGGGCGGCGCGACGCCATCGTCCGGATCATCGACGGCCACGATACGCGCCTGGAGGCGCTCTCGCTCGAGGACGCCCTCGTGAAGGACGCCGACAAGCTGTGGCGCTTCACGCCGGCGGCCATCGACATCGACCACCGGCGCTTCCGGATGACGCTGGGCGACTACCTTCCGTGGCTGGGACGGCAGCTCGAGCGGATCTTCCTCACCGCGCGCGCCGCGCAGATCGCCAGCGACCATTTCGCGCGCGTGCATCGCTGCTTCTCGGAGGCAGGCCATGTCTGACCGCATCCTCTCGGACAAGGTCGCGATCGTCACCGGCGGCGGCGGCGGGCTGGGCCGCGCGTTCTCGCTGGCCCTGGCGCGGGCCGGCGCGAAGGTGGCGGTCGCCGATCGGGATGCCGCGGGAGCGGCCGAGACCATGGAAAGGCTCGCGGCGCTGGGCGGCGAGGGCGCGGCCGTCGAGGTGAACGTGGCCGACGAGACCTCGACGGAGGCCATGGCCGAGGCGGTGGCGGCTCGATGGGGCCGCATCGACGTGCTCGTCAACAACGCGGGCATCTACGGCACGATCGTCCGAAAGCCGTTCTTCGAGATCACGACGGCCGAGTGGGACGCGCTCATGGCCGTCAACCTGAAGGGGCCGTGGCTCTGCGCCCGCGCCGTCTTCCCGCACATGCGCCGGCACGGCGGCCGGATCGTGAACATCGCCTCCGCGACGTTCTTCAGCGGCTCGCCGCTGTGGGCGCACTACGTCGCCTCGAAGGGCGGCGTCATCGGGCTCACCCGCGCTCTCGCCCGCGAGGCGGGCGACCACGGCATCACCGTCAACGCCATCGCGCCGGGGTTCACGCTCACGGAGGCCAGCCTGAAGCTGATCGAGGACGCGGCGAGCTACGGCGTGAGCCGCGGGGCGCTGAAGCGCTCCCAGCAGACGGACGACGTCATCGGCGCGCTCCTCTTCTTCGCGTCGTCGGCCAGCGATTTCGTCACCGGGCAGACGCTGGTCGTGGACGGCGGCCGCCAGTTCCACTGAGGAGCGTCGGGATGACCCGCAAGAGAGGCATCGTCGTCGTCTGCAACCTCGACACGCGCGGCGAGGACATCGCCTTCGTGAAGGACCTCATCCGGGGCCGCGGCCTCGAGGCCATCCTCCTCGACTTCAGCATGGAGGAGCCGCCGCCGTTCCCCGGCGACATCCCCACCGAGGAGGTGGCGAGGCGCGGAGGCCTGACCATCGAGGCGGTGCGGGAGAAGTACCGCTCCGATCGCGAGGCGGCCACGAACAACCAGATCGCCGGCGCCTCCGCCATCGTGGACGACCTCGTGAAGCAGGGACGCGTGCACGGCATCATCGGGATCGGCGGCGGCACCGCGTCGCTGGTGGCCACGTCGATCATGAAGCGGCTGCCCTTCGGCATGCCCAAGGTGATGGCGACG